>CALMRR010000370.1 GCA_937871925.1 uncultured Petrotoga sp. | reverse complement strand
TTCTCTGTGTGTTGTAATAGCAGAAGATATATCTGAATATTATTCTTTTTACTTGCATTCTGGTCATTGTATAAGTAGGAATACCATAAAGTTTTTCTTTCTTCAATGCACCAAAAAAAGCTGTTCAGATGCTTTTTATTTCCATGTGTTCTGACGTTTTCAACGCTTCTTATTTGAACTTTTTACTGTACTTTCTTATTTTTAAACACCTCTTCTTTTGATTTTATTTTATCAATTTTTGCGGTGTTTGACGACTATGCTTATATGATAACTGTCCATTTACTACTTACCTAAAAAATAAGAGTCTTTTATTTCTTATTTAACAATAATTTTTAAAGGTTTAGCAAAAAATGGAAATTTTTGGTTCATGTTTTTTAAAATTCGGTGCGATACTGCTTTTATAGGTATTCCATCGGGTTCATCTGTTGCATCCCATATCCATATTTCTCCATCTTTTATATAATCAAATATAACCACGTGATCAATACTTCCGTTATTATCAGGATCAAAAAAAATAAAATCTCCCTTTTTTAACTTTTCAAAAGTTGTTTGAACACTATTATAATCAAGAAGAACTTGAGCCGATACATCTTTTTTTAAGACATCACCATATAAAAACCATTCATATCCTAATTGATTGTACAAATAAATAATTAATCCAGAACAGTCAATTCCATTAGTACTATTTCCGCCTAATTTGTATGGAACTCCTATTAAAGAAGGAAGAATTTGAAAAAAATATTCTTTTTCTTCCGAACTCAATAAAGTTTGTTCCCAAAAATTAGGTGTCTGAATGCAGGAAGTGAGAAAAAAAAGTAATATAAGTAATGTAAGTATAACTTTTATCATACTGCACCTCTTTTTACTCCTATGAATATTTTTATGACCTTATCCAAAATTTTGTACCAAACATAAAGTTAGTCCGGGTTGATTTTGTGAACTATTGTTGATGATTTTTGATACGTATTGAGATGGAGTTAATCCTCCCAAAGAACTGTGAGGTCGGAGGGTATTGTAATCATTTCTCCAGCTCTCAATAATTATTCTGGCTTCATTTATGCTTTTAAACCAGTGTGAATCCAGACACTCCTCACGAAACTTATCGTTGAACAATTCGGTATATGCATTCTCAAGTGGCTTCAGTACATTGACTTACTCTTTTCCCGCTGAGAGATGTGTCCGTCTCAAGAGCAAGACATTCACGAGTTGCTTCATCTATTACAGTGAGAACACGAAATTTACGTCAGTTTGCGAGATCATCAGCTACAATTTGCTTAAGTCTTCGGTTCTCATCTTCGAGCTGTTTAAAACGCTTTGCTTCACTGATCTGTATATCTCCATATTTAGATTTCCTGCGTTAGATCGTTTGCTCACAGATAATAAATTATATCATCCAGAATAACATTTCTGATGGTTCAATCCGGGGGGGGAAGGTCAGCTTTGTCCATTATGTTTATTTGATAACTGTACAGGTTTATCTATTTGGTTTTATATACCACTTTATACCCCACTTATTATATAATATACGTGGTCAATAAAGTGAGGGATAAATTATGGATAAATATATTAAGCTCATAAACAATTTAATTGAATATAAAACAGAGGAAGAATGGTTTGAGTTTAAAGAAAGTTGATTTGAAGCATATGGTATAGGAGAATATATTTCCGCATTATCAAATGGAGCAGTATGGCTATATTGAAAGAATTGGATCTAATAAGGCCGGATATTGGAACATAAAGCTACTAGGTAGATAGTTACCGTTATTGCAATACACCGATAAGCACAAGCTTAACAAGAAACATCGCAGATAAAAGCCACTATGGAACTGAAAATCATACTGTTTTATATTTTAGACCCCTACAACTATACATTTTTGACAAATTCATAATTATATCAAAATGACTGCTTAAGGAGCATATATGAAAAAATCTTTGTACAGTTTATTCAGAACTATAATAGAGATAATATTATTTTTAGTATCAGGCGTGGCAATTTTCATCGAATTTTTTTCAAGTTCCAGCGTTGAAAATGGCCTTCATCTGCTCAGTTTTTATACGATGCAGACAAACATTATGGTTTTTATATGTATGGGCTTTTTGGTATACTGTTTTCTATTTAAAAAGAAAAGAACCAAAGCAACATACTTCTTTATAGGTGGAATAGCAATTTGGATAATGATCACCGGCGTTTTGTACCATATCTTTCTTTCCTCAATTCATAATCCGTCCGGAATAAAAAGCATAACTAATGTTCTGCTTCATTATGTTGTTCCATGGAGCATGGTTGGCTACTTTGTAGTTTTTTACGATAAAAGATATATAAATTGGATATTTCCTTTATTATGGACATCATATCCCATAGTTTATCTTATAATTTCACTCATACGTGGAAAAATTCAAGGCTTTTATCCTTATTGGTTCATTAATCCCACAGCAGAATATCCGGCTGGAATCGGAGGTATGCTCAACGTGTTTTGGTTTTCCTGTGCTATTACTGTTTGTTTTGTCGTCGCAGGGTACATACTTTTGGCATTAAGATATGTTTTATCCAGAAAGATTAGGTTATAATTCATTTGCACAATAATTATCTTGCCGTCTTTTTGATGTATCATATCAAGATTATTCTCCGTTTCAGCAAGCTTTTTTTGCACTTTGGCAGAAAAGGTTTTTATTTTGTTCTCTTATCTGCTAAAATATTGGTAAAGAAAAAACAAGAGGTGATATTATGTCAAAAAAGCTAATGGTTATATGTTTTCTGATGGTATCATTATTTGCCTTCGGAATAGACAAGACTTTGGCAAAAAAATTTGATCAGCCGTCAAAAACCACTATCTATAAAATTTATGACAGGATACGAATAGAATGGATAAACGGAAAGTTTTCTGACTCTGATTATTTTCAGGCAAGAATGGTACTGAATGATTTTTTGGAAGGATACAGGTATAGTGATGAAGAAGTGGCTGTCTATATTGCATTAAAAGAACTTTATGACGGAAAGTATGCTGTAGAGTATTATCCGGCAATAAAAGAGTACTACGTATCAAGATACGTTTATGGCAATTATGATGATAACTGGTCAGATGATGATTATTACGAGCGATACTACAAGGATTTTACAAGGTACGATAATAATTACTATGGCTTTTCATTTATGTATCCCAGAACATGGAATATATTAGATGAGTCTTCCAGCAGGTACGGCGGATACTTAAAGATGTCAGTTTCCAAGTACTACGGCAGCGGATATGTGACTGTCGAGATCAATCAGATAAGCAGGTATTATGGACTTACAGATACTGTGGAAAAATTCTTAAAAGACATAAACAATCAGGGTGATCCGAACGCTCTGGGAAAAGCATATGATCCCAATGCTTTGGGCAGGGCAAATGATCCGAATGCGCTTGGAAAAGCTAATGATCCAAACTCACTTAAAAAAAGCGGTTCATCAGCAGTTGTCTTAGACAAAGGCAACTATAGGTTCGGTTCTGACTCTGCTTATAGGGTAACTTATACGTTTAACGGTCAGAAAATACTAAAAATATGGTCAATACAGAAGGATTATTTGTTTGTGGTTACTTTTGCTGCTGATAATAATACCTTTGACTCAAGTCTTGAAACTTTTTATAAATTTCTTGATTCTTTTGAATTTAAATGAGGAGGTAAAATATAATGAAAAAGAGTTTGTTGCTTATTTTTATGGGGGTATTGGTATTCATGTTTTCGGGCTGTGTATTTATTATTTCTCCGTATAACCTCACAGTATATAATAACACCGAGTATGGCAACGGTGATTCAACATTGATGCAACTTTATATAGATGGTGAGTACAAAGATGATCTTTACACGGGAAGAAGTAAAACCTATTCATTACCGTTTGGAAACCACGATATAATGATCAAATTGAAATCAACGCTTTCACACTTAAATGAAGACAGAATCTTTTATATTTCATACTATCTTAACGAAAATTCAAAAATATACACTTCCAACGATATAATACCGGATAAAGCATATAAAGTTAGGATATCGAACAACAGTGTTTATTCCAATGATGGTAACAGATCAACTTTGGTAGCTGTTTTCATGAATAACCTGAAAATAGGGAAGATAAAGACGTACGAACATGTCGATACTTATGTAGACAGAGGGTATAACGGTATTAAGCTGGAGTTCTAGCCGGTTACGAATCATTGGAGCGAAAGCAGAGCATACTTTGTAAGCAAGAATATTGATGCTGATGTAAGTTATAATACATACGATATAGCCATAAGTCAGAATCAGATAAAACAGCTTGAAACCAGATCTGCACAGGAAAATTATGATGATTTGGGAGCAGCACGGGATGTAATAAATTATACAATAACCTCTACACCACCTGAAGAAAAGTTAGTTGCCTCAGAAATAGAATAAAGACGGGGAAACCCGTCTTTATTCTATTTTGGCGATATCTTTTTTTAATAGTTCGATAGCACTTTGCTTATCTATAGTTGATAGTATTCCTATAGGAGCAAAAATATAATCCTTATCATAATACAAAGATGTTTTGTTTTCAACAGGAAGCAGTTCATCTTTGCTGGAAGATTCAAAGATACTCTTCATAACTTCTTTTCGATATCTTGATCTTGAAAGCATTCCTCCGGTACCAAAGATATGCTTTACCGCTGTCAGATCCTTTCCCTGAGCTGTTTCTATTCTTCGGGTAGGACCAAAAAGGAAGCCTTTCTTCCCGGCATGCCTTCTTACAGCCGTTTTGAAACAGTACTTTGCAAGTGAAGCAACAAATTCTTCCTGCCTGGGGGTTTTTGGATAAGGTGATATCTGCGCAAATAGCTCATCATAATCACTGAACTCCATTCTAAGTTTTTCAGGAGTAATTAGTTCTATAACGTTATGAGCATTGACATACAGTCCAAGATCTCCTTCAACTGATCTCTTTGAACGCGGCTCAGGAGAAACAAGAATTCTCTGAATCTGAGGATCGCCATCTGTGACAGAATCAACATCCGTTGTGGCTCCCCCTATATCTACGGTAAGAACATCTCCGAAAATTTCCGAAAGCAGTTCGGTTGTTATCATAACCGCTCCCGGTGTTGTAAGCACCTGTCCATTAACAATAGAGTATATTTTTTCCATTCCGGGCGCATGTATTATATGTTTGGAAAATACTTCCTGAATACATCTGCGTGCAGGTCCGACATTAAGATGATCTACCTGTGGATAAACGTTTTCAGTGATTATCAGTTCTTTTCCTTTGTCTTTGAATATTTGTGCTGCTTCATCACGCAATACACAGTTACCTGCATATATTACAGGACAGTTGATACTCATGCTGGCTATAATTTCAGCATTATGAATTATGGTTGATTCTTCACCATAATCAACTCCCCCGGCCAGAAGCATCACTTTGGGGTTTATTCTGTAAATTTCATTTACTTGAGAATGTCTCATCATTCCTGCTGTTGCAAACTTAAGAACTGCACCTGCTCCAAGAGCAGCCTCTTTGGCAGCTCTCACGGTCATATCATAAACAAGACCGTGGACGGTCATTTTAAGACCGCCCGCGGCTGAAGAACTTGCTAAAAGTATTTCCCAATCGACTTTTTCTTTTATTTTCTTCTCCAAATCTCTTACCGCACCCTGTATACCAATAGTAACATCGCCTTCGGAAACCGTGGTATAATGTTCTCCCTGAGCTTCAATCTTGGGGTTTTTACCGTTAATCCCGGTAAGAGCAGTAAGAACTGTAGTTGTACTGCCTATTTCTGCAATTAAAACATCGGCTTTCATATTATTTTCTCAGTTCGCCTACAAATTTTTCCAATCTGTCGGCAGCTTTTTCCAGCATCTTCATTGAAGTAGCAAACGATATTCTTACATAACCTTTTTTATAGAATCCGGAACCCGGTACAACCGCAATCTTTGCATCTTCGAGAAGTTTTTGGGCAAAAACTGAGTCTTCCATTCCAAACTCCTCAACATTTATAAAAACATAAAATGCTCCGGCGGGTTTTACAAACTTGAGACCCATTTTGCTAAGTCTTGAGCTTATGTAATCCCTTCTGTTTTTAAACTCTTGGTACATGGGCATAACATCATAGTCAAAAGCAGCCATTGCAGCATACTGTGAAGGAGTGTTGATGTTTGATGTAGCATGTGACTGTATTTTAGATACTTCCTTCATGAGTTTCTGAGGTCCTGTACAGTAGCCTACTCTCCATCCGGTCATAGACCATGTTTTTGAGAATGCATTAACTATAGCTGTTCTTTCCTTCATATCGTCTATTGTGGCAATTGAAGTAAACTGTCCGTCATACACCAACAGTTCATATACTTCATCGCTCAAAACAAGTATTTCGTTTTCTTTTGATATTTTTGCTATCATTTCGAGTGTGGATTTGGGATAAACGACTCCTGTAGGATTATTCGGAGTATTAATCATGATAACCTTTGTTTTAGGTGAAAGGTATCTTCTAATTTTTGATTCTGTAGGAAGAAATCCTTCTTCTTCATCAAGCGGAACATGAACCGGTAGACCGCCTACCATTTTTATTTGGGCATCGTAGCTTACCCATGAAGGATCGAAAATCATTACTTCATCACCCGGGTTTATCATAGCCAGCAAAATATTATATATAGCCTGTTTTCCACCATTTGTTACAACGATATCATTCGGATCATACTTAATATTCAGTCTTTTATTCAGATACTCTGAAATTTTCTTTCTTAGATCAAGGATACCTTTTGCATCGGTATACTTGGTTTTCCCTTCCTTTATAGCTTTGAACGCAGCTTCACAAATAGGCTCAGGTGTAGGAAAGTCCGGTTCACCCGCTGTCAGTTTAACGAGATCAACACCCTGCTTCTCAAGTTCTATGGCTTTTGCATTTAAAGCAAGAGTAAGAGAAGGTTCAACTGCTAAAATATTTTTTGAAAAAAGCATTCAAGATCTCCTCCTTCAAGGTATAATTTATTTGAAAGTACTTTCATGAAATTTTTTTCACTTAAATTCTATATTATTTTTTCTCTCAAACCAAACTTGTTAGTTTTAATGTAGCCTAAGAAAAGCCGTTTTTCAGACAAATAACTTTGATATTCATTGTAAATTGTAAGGTGTTTCTAAAAAAAAGATTTTTTATTACAATAATGTTCTGACTTACTCTGCGATAGTTTTAAAAAATTATGTGTATAATATATTGGCATATATGGAGGTGATATTTTGCTAAGAATAACCAAGTATATTAAGAAACTTGAAAAGTTTGATATTCAGATAATAAAAAAAGAGAACCTAGGAGATCCTTTTAAATACAGGCGTTATGGAGAAAAAGACTTTGAAATAATCAACTTAGAGTACCTTAACGGTTCAAAAATAAAAAAAGCAAGCTTTGTGCTAAAGAAATACTTTAGAACAGATATTCCGATGATCCTATCCTCTGATAACTCCTTCAGAGAGATACAGTTCGCAAAATCAAAGCTTATGAGTGATTTCAAAAGTTTCTTTTCAATACCTATTATAGATGTGGATTCTGAAAAGAAGATTATTTATATGATAAATAAAGGTGATGAATTGAAACGATTTGGCCCTCCTGAGATTCCGACATACGAGAAGATGTCTATTCTTGTATCCAGATTGGCAAAAAAGGATGCATTTATTAACAGAAATGTTGAACCATTTCTTGGAACATATCTTACATGGGTATTAAATCTAAAAAAACTATTTTGTGAAGTATGCAACGCAGATGAAAGTTCTGAGCTTTACCAGAAATTGAAAGAAAAGTGGAGCTGGTTTGAAAACGGAGTAACAAACTTCTGCAAAATCCATGGACAGGAACAATTTGACAAACTTATGCTTTGCTACGATAAAGTACAAAAGGACGATGCTTTTTTCAAACAGGCACCATATGCATGTCAACACGGTGATTTTTTCTTCTCTAACATAGGGTTTGAAGACGATATGACACCTGTTGTAATAGACTGGGAAAACGTTTGTTATGGACCAATAGGCTTCGATTATGCAACCTTGCTTGACGGTATGCCCAAACTGGATTTTGCACAGGAACTTTCGAATATATATCTGGAGTATTACAACTACTACTCCGAAAAAAAGATTGACCGAAAGTACTTTGATGAACTTATGCTTAAGCTCAGTGACAGAATTTTTTTCTTTACAGGCGTTATTGATAATATTATGCTGGCATACAGCGATGATAGTTCTTTGCCGGAAAATGTAAAAGCTCAGATGCGTAAGGAGTTTATTGAAAGAGTAGACACATACTTTGCGGCACAGTAACCGAGGTGATATATGCAGGCTGGAATAGGATATGAAATTTTTCCGGATAGATTTTTTTCTTCCTGTCCAAAAAATGAAACAAGGGAATGGAATTTGGAACTTCCTTTACCTGAAGAGTTCAAAGAAAAAAAATACAAATATGGAACTGTATTTTATGGTGGCGATATCAAAGGTATCACTAAAAAACTTGATTATATAGCTGGGCTTTCAGTTGATTTTATCTACCTTACTCCTATTTTCAGTTCCCCATCCAATCATAGATACGATTGCTCCGATTACTTTACTATTGATCCTATGCTGGGAACGGAAAAAGATCTAAAAGAATTATGCAGCGCGGCTATGGAAAATAAAATCCGCATAGTGCTTGATATAGCTCTGAATCATGTTGGCGACACTAACCCATGGTTTATAAAAGCTGCAAAAGGACTGAAAGAAAAAGAATTTTTCAGACAAATAAACGGAAGTTTCACATTTTGGTCCAATTCAAAAAACCTTCCAGAACTTGCCTTGGAAAACTCTGAATTGATTGACTTGCTTTGGCGCAGTGAAGATTCCGTAATGAAAAAATGGATGAAAACAGGAGTAAACGATTGGCGGCTTGACTGTGCCTATGAACTGGGTCAAGAACTGCTCAGTGACATAAGCAAAAACATTTCATCTCACTCAGAGCATCATATTTATGCCGAAGCCTGGACATATCCTAAAAAATGGCTTTTGAACGGACATACTCACGGCATAATGAATTACTACTTTAAAAATATCATAGATGATTTTTTGAATAACACAATTGATGGGAGCCAGACCGCAGAAATATTATCTTATACCGTCAAAGACTGTACAGAGGAAAAGCTCTTTTCATGCTGGAATATACTATCAACACACGATACACCGAGAGTAAAAAATCAATATACCGATCTTTGGAAGCTTGCAGTAGTAATGCAGTTTACTTTACCGGGAAGTCCTTTGATATACTATGGAGAAGAAATAGGAATGACCGGAGAAAACGATCCTTACTGCCGCCAGCCAATGAGATGGGAATTGATGGAAAGCGAAAACGAAACTTTCAATTTTTATCTTAAAATAACGAAGCTTTTTAAAGACTCTCCTGCCTTACGAGAAGGAAAGTTTACAAGGGTATTTTCAAACAACCAAAATATTCTTGCCTATAGTAGGTCAACAAGCAAGATTGACGAGTATAGACTTATAGTTATCAACCCTACTCATAAAGATCAAGAGTTTACTGCATACACAACAGAATCTTTTCTTATGAACCGTGCACAGATGCAGGATATTTTTAGCCAAGAACGATATACGATCGTATGTTCTTCTATAAAAGGAACCATTGACCCGGGCAGCTTCCTCATACTCCAACCCCTGGTTGACGGAACCTATACTCCGTATAAAAGGCTTATAAATTCAAATTATTAGCGTTGTTTAACTGTAATATCCTTTATTTATATTAAAAATAATCCAACCTATATATGAATTGTAACTATAAAAACAGATTCAACAAACACCTCAAAATTGATACCATAAAATCAAAAGAGAGGTGTTTAAAAATTGACAAAGAACAGTAAAAAGTTCAAATAAGAAGAATTGAAACTATCATATGAACTCGGAACGAAAAAAGCACATAAACAAAGAGTCACAAGCTTTAATAATAGGATGACTCTTATAGCATTATCGTAATTACCTGTGAATCTGTTGCTTAACAAGCAGATTACAAACAAAAGTAATTGCAGCCTTAAAAATCATTACCAAGCTGTTTTATATTTTGGGTATTTTTCGACTATATATTTCTTGACATTTCTAATATTACTTTTAGACTATTATCACAATTGATTATTTTGTAAGAAAACCTATAATCTCTTTCTCTTCATAGATATTTTGTTCTTTAGTAGAATACTTAAGATTTTTATTCGTAGATATAACAGTACTAAATCCTTCCATATCTGTTGCCAAAAGTCCGATTACAGAAGCAGAAGTAATCTTTTTAACTCCGTGAGGAGATTTTGATTTAAGCTGATAGGTCAGTTCCTGCCCCGCACTATGAACGTTTAAATGCTCGCCGCCTGCCCACCGTTTAAGCTCTGAAAAATCATAGATTTTTCCATTCACACCGACAAGAGAAGGCTTTCCATTTTTTCCATTCATGGCGTAAAGATCTTCAAAGTTAAAAGTGAGTATACCTATAAGAAGCAGTCCTTTAATTACATTATTACTGTGTTTGCTTTTCTTCAGGTCAATAGTGATATCTTTTCCAGGTTGATAAGCAACTGTATGTACTCCTCCCCTACATTTTATGTTTTCAGTTACATCATAAATTTTTCCGTCTGATGCAAAAAACGCCGGAACTGATGAGGACTTTCCATTAAATGTTTCAAGTTCTTTTACACTGACCGCCAGATAGCCTATAGTTTTGACGGATGCGAGTTTTTTTTCGATAACTGCATCTTTTTTCAGTATCCGCAGACTCTCTGTTCCTACACTGAAAAATTTTTCTTTTGAAATATTTTTAAGATCAGAATATGCAGAAATATTATATACCATACCATTGTACGCCAGAAGATCTGTTGAACTTTTCAATGTCGTCATGGAGATCAGAACGGTATCACCGTTATAGTTTTTTAGATCCAAATCTGAAAGCGCTTCCGATAAACCAACAGTAGTCATAAAGACCACGAGCAGCATCATCAGATGTTTATTCATTCTAACACCTCCCGATAGATAAGTTAGTAAAATTATAACAAATTTATAACAAAAAAAACAAAAGCTTTTACAAAAATATATATCTTGCCAGTTTTAAGATGATGCTGTATAATATCACTGAAAGGCCGGTGATTAATATCGTATATATTGTATCTGGTGGAAGCCTCCTGAGCAGTGATGAGTTTTATATAAACATGATCAAAAGTTCTTCGGTTACAATAGCCTGTGATAGCGGAATAAAACTTTTCCGCAAGTTCAATATAGCCCCTTCGTATCTTATAGGGGATATGGACTCAGCAGAAGAAAACGATGTTGAATGGGCAAAAAGTATCGGAGTAAAGATATTAAAGTTTCCTTCTGAAAAAAACGAACTGGATACCGAGCTTGCTCTTATAATGGCAAGGGGTTTGCAAGAGAATAAAGCTGTACTTTCTGGGGTTTTAGGTTCACGTATAGACCAGACAATGGCGGGAATATATCTTCTTGCGGCATACAATGATCTTGACAGTGAAATAAAAGAAGAATATATTAATATAGGAACCGTAAAAAGCAGAAGGCTTTTTACTGCCTTAAAGGGTGAAACATGGACAGTTCTGCCTATAGGCGGAGAAGTTAAGGGATTGAATCTACGGGGCTTTAAGTATGAGCTTACCAATAAGTATCTTAACGCTTGGGATACTCTTGGTGTAAGTAATGAAGCAGCAAAGGAAAAGGTTGAAATTTCTTTAAATGAAGGTATTATATGTTATATAAGATGGATTGGAAAAAAGGTCTGAGGAGAAAGAATATGTGGATGATAATATCCGATACTCACGATAATATGAAAGTTGTTGAGGAAGTACCTTATGTTGTAGAAAAATACAAAGTTGATAGTATCTTTCATTGCGGTGATTTTGTAGCTCCCTTTGTTCTTAAAAGCTTCATGATTCCAGGCGTAGACTTTTTTGGCGTTTTTGGCAATAATGACGGGGAAAAGGTACTACTTTCAAAAAAATCTGATGGAAGGATAACTTATGGACCAACCGCTATAGAACACCAGGGAAAGAAAATCTTTATGATGCATGAGCCATACTCTCTTATGCCTGCTGAAAGTTCAGGGCTATACGATTATGTTTTTTTTGGCCATACACATGAGGTTGTTTTTAGACAGCATGGGAAAACCCTTATAATAAATCCGGGAGAAGCATGCGGATGGGTCAGAGGTGTTGCCAGTTGTGTGCTTTTGGAACCTGATTCGAATAAATATGTTTTACATAAGTTTATTCAGAATTAGAACGTATTTTTGACTTTTTTTTAACATAATTAATGTATAAACAATGTATAATCTATAAGCATAAATATTAAGAAGTATAGAAAATGGAGGTAAAAAGATGGAAAAGCAGCTTTTAGCGCAGGATATGAACATAAAGAGATACTTAATAAGATTCCCGCAGGAGGAAGTCTTAAAAGCAGAAAATGAAATCGTCGCCGAGGTTAACCAGCACTACTCTTTTGAGGGATTCAGAAAGGGAAAGGCACCTAAGGCACTTATAAAAGCAAGAATGAGTGAATCATTTGACACTTGGATAAAAGACTATCTTGTTGATCTGGCTATGACTGATATTGAAAAAGAAGAAAAAAATCTTTTTGATCCTATAATAGAAGCCTCTTCAAAAAACGAAGGCGTAATAGAGATAGAGGTCAAAATACATGCTTATCCAAAGATACTTTCAACTAAATTTTCGGATATGCAAGTAGAAGTTGTCAAAAAAGTACAGGTTGTGGAAAAATATGTTGAGGACAGGCTCAATCAGCTTTTAGAACAGAATGCAATTCTTGATCCAAAAGATGGTCCTGCTGAGCTTGAAGATTTTGTCAGAACAACTTACTCTGTAATAAACGCCGAAGGAAAAGTCATAACCGATAAAAAAGAAAGTGAATACGTTCTTTATAAAGAAGATGAAAGACCTCAGGTAAAAGAGATAGTTGGCAAAAAAGCAGGTGAAACAGTTACCTTTGAAAGAAAATTTGAAGAAAAGAGTTACACCTATACTATAAATATACTTGAAGTATTCAAGAGAACTATTCCTGAGATCTCAGACGATTTTGTCCAGGGAATAGGTGCAGATGTAAAATCTCTTGTCGAACTAAAAGAAAAGCTTACCGATGAAGGGTCTCAGGCGTATGAAAACTGGAAGAACGACTACATAAAAAATTATATAATTGGCGAACTTGCTAATTATGTTGAAGTAGAACTTTCTGATGAAACAATAGATTTTTATGCCCAGCGATATATTGACAGTCTTAAGAAAGAGAACAAGTATGAACAAGAGCTTGGAAAACATGAAAATGATGAAGCTAAAATGCTTGAGGAAGTTAAAAAATCCTCAGTAAAATGGATAAAAGAACTTGCTGTTGTTGACAGCATAGTAAAACAGAAGGACATTAAAGCAGAAAAAGACGATATCGACAATGCAATCACTTCTCTTGCCCAGAATGTATGGTATATGCAGCCAGAAAGAGCCAAAGAAATGGTTTACTCAAACCAAAAGCTTATGAATGAGATAGTTTGGGAAGTCCTAAGAGGCAAAGTAGCGCATGAGATATCTTCAGAAGTAAAATTAATCGAAATCGATAAAAACCATGACCACGAACACGATCATGATCATGAACATGAACATGAACATAATCACGAATAAACATGGTGTTGATTTTCTAAAGTATTTATGATATAATAATTGAGGTATTCGAGGCAACGTAGCCAAGTGGTTAAGGCGGCGGTCTGCAAAATCGCTACTCAAGGGTTCAAATCCCTTCGTTGCCTCCAGAGTTGTCAGTCTCTAACAAGGTAAAATGTCGGTGCGTTCAACGTACCGACATTTTTTATTTTCGTTTAGAAATATGATTAAAGGCTTTTATGTAATTATATTTTTCTTGAAGTTTGATACCTACACAATGATCTTTCTGGATAATTGCTTTTTTGCTTGCATATCCTCTATTGAAAAATCAATCATATTTGACCTTCTATATATAAAAAAATAGGATTAAGCTCTCTTTTTATATGACTTTTGTTTATTATTTAATTTTTTCTAAGAAATTTTAAGAATTCTGCTAACGTGATTCCGGCTTGTTCAAGAATACTTTTAAAAGTTCCGGTTGCTATTTCATCGTGCATAGGTATAATATAAGTTCTATTCATATCTTTGCTATGATATTTTGCATGATTTCCTTTTTGCGATATTTTTTCAAAACCAAAATTACTTAATATCTTAATTATTATTTCTGGTTTTAATGTCGGATATTTTCCACCAACTTTATACGCCTACTTCTATTGAAGTAATTAATGGTTCTGGTTCTGCAAATATCTGATCTTTTGGTATATCTTCATAATATAATTCTAACGCTTCCTTAAGATTACTTATCGCTTCTTCTATTGTTTTACCCTGTGAAGCAATACTGTTTTGTATACATTTAGCAACATACCATATTTCTTCTTTATAAATTGCAACGGTTAATCTCATATTTTTCACCTCACTAGTGTAATATCATCTTTTGATGATATTATACTATAAAAAGAATACGAAAAATGTTCGTT
Organism: uncultured Petrotoga sp.; assembly: GCA_937871925.1. Lineage (GTDB taxonomy): Bacteria > Thermotogota > Thermotogae > Petrotogales > Petrotogaceae > UBA5851. The sequence goes on along the minus strand of CALMRR010000370.1, from coordinate 4,805 downwards.
CCGTTTTCATGCATCTTTAGGATGCTCATGATATGTTCCTCTTTAAACCTTATTTCATATCAATTTATAGCTTCTTATCGTATAAATAGCATACTAAAGGAACTTCTTTACCATGAATTTCTAATTTTATCTCTTTTTCTTCTACTCTTTTAAACCCTTTGCGCTCATAAAATTGATAAGTACAGTTACTATCAGTATATAGAAATATTCTTTTTCCTCGTTCTAATTCTTCAAGCCTTTTTAATAAACAACTTCCGATTCCCTTTCCTTGGACCGTACTATCCACAGCAAGAAAACAAATTTCTCCATCAGGAAGGTTATGCTTTATATACCTGCTATACATTTCTTGGTTCGCTTCATCATACTTATCAGTCCCGCTTTTATATCCTACACTTAAAGCTTTTTCTATTAAAAAAAGATATACTTTTCTCCATATAGACAGATATTTTTTCTTCTCTCCTTTCATATCAGCCATCAAAACACCTACTAGTCTGTCTTCTATATAAGCAGCAAGAACCTGTGAGGCACGCTGCAGCTCTAAATATAAAAAATACCTTCCATAAATATCAAGTTCCCATTTGTTTTCTGTATATCTATCGAAATGCATGCCTTTAACCGCAAATTCAATTACTTTTTTAAAATCTTTTTTTTGAAGTTCTTTGATTTCTATATTCATATCAATCATCTCTGTTGATTGTTTCATTTACCTTACTGAGCATATAGTTTGCAGCACGCTCTGATTGCTCTAGAAAAAAAAGAGCTTCCTTTTCACCAATAAAATCCAGTACTTTTTTTTCAAAAATCTCCGTATCTTTAAGTATTGCTGAGAAAAACTCCTCTCCATTATTTGTAAAGATAATACGTTTTTCTTTCTTGTTCTTACCGCTTATAAGCACAACATACTTGTTTTTTATTAACTCGAGTAAGATACCGTGTACCGTTGATTTTGAGAGAAACAGAATATCGCAAATGTTTTTCTGAGTAACAGTTTCATATTCAGCAATAATATACATAACCATAAGTGCATTGTAGGACAGACCATATTTTTTTGCGATTACTGCATACGAAGCATTTACCTGATTTAAGGCAGCGTTTAACCTGGACATTATTTTTCTATAATCCATTTTTCCCTCCATAGTTCGTTTTAGTACCATAATTATAGTACGAAAGCGCACTATTGTCAAGCAAGGGAGATGTATACTTATTCTTTTGATATGTCTCTTCTTTATTTACATCCTTTATGATGTATAATTTTATAAACATGAACATTAAAAGGGGGAGTATGTGTGCAGCTTTCGCAGAAGCATTTTTGCGATGCAAGGGATTTTATATATAAAAACGCTCGTGAACTTGACAAAGCAGTTTTTAAATATATTTTTGAAAAAGGCTCAAAACTCGATGTTTTTTGTGAATTGGAAAAATTTCAAAATCCAGATGGCGGATTTGGAAAAGGGATAGAGCCTGATTTTTGGCTTACAGACTCTTCTCCTGCTGCCACTGCAAAAGCTCTTGAATACCTTTACATTGCAGATGCCGATATATCGCAGGGATTAGTTGTCGATGCCATATACTATCTTATTGATAGTTTTAATTATGAAGAAGGGAAGTGGAGGGCAACCGGGAGCAGGGTCAATGATTTCCCACATGCTCCATGGTGGGAGTATAATTTTACAAAAAAGAACTCTGAAGCAGGTACTTTAAGTGACTGGGGTATCCCAAATCCTTCTATTTCAGGATATATGAATCTGTACAAAGAGCTTGTGCCATACGATTTTCTTAAGATGATAAACGAAAGAGCAATCGGTTTTATAAACAGTATCTACGAACTCAACAGATATGATCTTATCGAATATTCAAAGTTTTATGATCTATCTCCGAAAAAAATAAAGGATCGTATTTCAGATAAGTACTTTTACTTTGTGAGAAAGGAGATTATCGTAAGTCCTGAAAAATGGGATAAGTACGCAACACAGCCATTGATGTTCATTAACGATAAAGAATCTGAACTTGTTTACATTCTTAAGGATTCAATAGATAAAAATCTCGATTATATCATTTCCAGACAGAAACCTGATGGATGCTGGGAGCCAGAATGGTCATGGGGAAACGAAAATGAAAACTGGCAAAAGGCAAAAGAAATATGGAAAGGTTTTCAGACTTTCAACAACTTAAGACTTCTTAATATGTTTGGAAAAATAGAAGAAGCGTAAAGGAGAGAGTTGAATGAGAAAAAAGGTTTTGGTATCTTTGGTTTTAATACTATCAATACTGACGCTTTCAGCCTTGAGGAGTGATCTGCTTCTGTATAGAAATGAACTTAAAACCTTATTGATAGACAAATATAAGATCTCAGGATATGACCTTTCCGAGACTATCAATAGGGAAAGATACTTTAGATACAGGCTTAATCAGTTACTTTATATTGGAAACTGGTCTTGGATAGATACATTTCTCAGTCTGGATGAGAACTTTAGCGAAAGATATCTGCTGGAAACCTATAGTCTTGATATAAAGATAGATCCTAAAACTATTGAATCATCAATAGCTGAGCTGCAGTATTTTGCTCCTAAGTCAACACTTGTTCAGATAAACAACTCTTTGTATACGATAGACGGTCTTGATAAAAACAGGTTAAAGACACTGCTGATTTCTTGCTCTTTTGATGTTGCAAATGAAAACTCTTTTTTCAGTAAACTTGATATCTTTAATCTTTTCAGTTATAATACAACTAAAAAGATTCTAAAATCTGACTTTGAAAGTCTCATCTTCAGGCTAGTTTCTGAAAATACCAATAACTATATAATAGTACCTTTGAAAATTTTTTGTGGAAAGATAGACAACGAACTCTGGTTCAAAAACACTATGTTTTCATTCAGGATAAACAGAGCTGAAAATTATATGAATCCAGAGATACGATATAAGCTAGACTCTTACAGAGAGTACTTTTCCGAAAACAGACAGTATAAGTTCGCCGATTACTATAAGCTTAATGATCTTGCAGAAAGCGGTTATCCAGATCTTGCACTTTTGATTATGGTCTTCAACATTGATAATGTGTATCTGCGAACAGCCGATAAAGAGGATCTAACACAGTACTTTTCCGATATGTCCTCCTACCTTAAAACAGTTAAAGAAGAGGCTGCAGCTGAAAAACTCATATTAATGCTGCCTGTAAATGATTAAATCTTTATAAAATTGGACTGGGAAAAAGCTTTTTTATGTTTTACTTTTAATTTACCGGTGTGACTTACTGATTTTTCTGTTTGATGATTATAATTAATCCCGAATAAACCATTAAGGGGGGGATCGCTATCTCAAGGATAAAAACACTAGTTTACAGTGGACTTATGGTAGCTCTGGTTTTTGTGACCACTTTTTCCATTAAAGTGCCTGTTCCTTTTACACAGGGCTATATTCACATGGGAGACTCTATGATATTTGTTGCTTCTATACTTTTCGGCTGGAAAGTAGGAGCTCTTGCAGGGGGAGTGGGTTCAATGCTCGCCGATATTGTTGGAGGCTATGCCGGATGGGCAGTTCCGACACTTATTATAAAATCGGTGATGGGAATTATTGTTGCTCTTGTTGCTGCAGAGTACAAGAAGAAAAAAACAGCCAAAGGAATAATATCTTTGTTAAGCATGGGAGCGTGGGTTATTTTTGGAATTACTCTCAATGCTGTACTAAACTCAGTTCTGGCTGACAGCACAAGTGCTCAGAAGCTCGCAGGCCAGCTTGAACTGTCTACCATCCAAGAGTTACAGACAACCGCCGGTGGAGTAAGTACTGGTATAATCATCGGAATTAGTTTAATACCGGTATGTGTGCTTTTGCTCTGGCTTTTCCTGCGTAGAAAAGACAGCACTATGGTTACATTTTCACATCTTCTGGGAATGACTGTGGCAGGCATGTGGATGGTTGCCGGTTATTACTTTGCGGAAAGAATTATGTTCGGCAATTGGCTTATTCCAATATTTGCCCTTCCTATGAACATACTGCAGTTTGTCGGAGGAATGATAATCGCTTTTATTATAGTAATAGGCGTACGAAAACGTAAAGCTCTTTAAAAATCAAAAAACAGGCATGATATTCATGCCTGTTTTTCTATGCGAGGAAGTCCTGAACGGTTCTGACAAGTAAACCGAGATTGTCTATAAGCGGCGAATGTCCACATCCTTCAAGATAAACCAGCTCTGCATTTTCTCCAATATCTTTCTTAATATCCAGTGCCATATACTCAGGAACAACAAGATCATTTTTCCCCCAGAGAATAAGGACAGGACATTTGATCTTAGCTGCTTCTCCCGTACCGTTTATTACACCGTTGAAATCATTGCTTATGTTAAAGTACTGGAGTGAGTAATCAATATCCACAAGGTTTCTCTGTGTAAGCATATCCTCAAGATACTCTTCGTATTTTGAAGAAGTTGGCTGATTGTGATTGTAAATAACCCCGTTCCAAATAGCTTTAAGAATTTCTTTGTTTTTGGTCTGGTAAGCTGTTAGAATAGGCTTTACCTGTACAGGATCGTTTTCAAGCTCTTGCTTAGTTTTAATATACTCTCCTATTATGGGTTTGCCTGAAGATTCTTTTCTAAAAATTGGATAACCTCTTGTTCCAACAGACTCAAGCAGAATCATTTTTTTTATATAGTCAGGATAGTTTGCAGCAAAGTGCATCGCTACACCACCTCCCGTAGACCAGCCCATTATGGAAAAGTGCTTAAGCTTAAGACCATCAACCAGAAGCTTAATATCATCACAAAGCTCCCTGAGAGAGTCAAATCTTTTATTATATGAGGAAA
>CALMRR010000369.1 GCA_937871925.1 uncultured Petrotoga sp. | reverse complement strand
ACAGTGGTATGGAAAGTTTTTTGCAAAATACGGATACCGGACAACATTTCTTATCCTGCCATATCATCTGGAACGTTCGTCCGGTCTTGGCAAAGACGGAGAACCATTCTTTTCTTCAGAGCCTGATGAATGTACTGTACTTTTCCACAATACCGTCAAAGATGCCAGAAGATCGATAGATTTTTTAGAAACTCAAGAAGGGTTTGATCCGAACCGGCTTTTCCTTATTGGAGTATCCTTCGGTGGAATGCTCGGTGCAATGACCATGGCACTGGACAAAAGGATAAAAAAAGGATGTCTTATGATTACAGGAGGAAACTGGAGATGGATAAACTTTTACTCACCCTATGCCCAGGATATAAGACAACAGTACCTTACCCTATCAAACCACTATGGCTGCAGAAATGAAGAAACATGCGCCAAGAATTTCAGAGCGGATGCATGCGCTTTTGTAAAGAAAAACTTCAAAAGTATAAACGATATCTTTGAAAAATCGCCTATAACCTGTTATCATTATGATGCAATATCCTATGCGCCTTTTATAGACCAGCCTGTACTTATTATAAACGGAATGTTTGATAAGATCATGCCTAAAAGAGCATCTCAGGAACTTAACTCTCTTCTGAAAAATAAAAAAATAAAAAAGATACCCAGCGGACACAAAAGCAGTATACTTTTCAGAAGAATTATTGCCTTATGGATCATGAAGTATTTCCGCTAAAAACTTGCAATAAAAAATATTTTATTGTATAATTTGTTATGAATTTCATATTATCCTTAGGAGGTTTTGAAATGTCTATACTAGCAGTAATCATGACTATTGTTCACGTGATACTCTGTGTCGGAGTAAGTTATTTTGCTTTAAAAAGAATGCAGAAAAATGCAGAACTCGGAGGAGCTTTCGGATCTGGTTCGGCTCATACCATGTTCGGAAGAGAGAAAGGTCTTGACTCAGTTGCTAAGCTCGGAATGTGGTTCGGAATACTTTTTATGATATCCTGTTTTATCACCACAATGCTTATTATAAAGTAAAGGCGGTGTTTCCCATTGGATCCTAATGAACAATTAAACATACTTATAGACAATACTGTAGACCTATTTTCCAAAGAAGAGCTTTTAGAAAAGCTTAAAAAAGGTAGACCGCTCAGAATAAAATTAGGAGTAGATCCATCAAGACCGGATCTACATCTCGGTCATTATGTCGTATTGAGAAAACTGAGACAGTTTCAGGATCTCGGCCATCAGATAGTCCTTATAATAGGAGACTTCACAGCACGTATCGGTGATCCTTCTGGAAGATCAAAAACAAGACCCATGCTCAGCATGGATGAAGTCAGAGAAAACGCAAGATCATATGCCGAACAAGTTTTTAAAATTCTCAGTAAAGAAAAAACAGAAATAAGGTATAATGGAGAATGGTTCGATAAAATGAGCTTCGAACAGGTAATACGTATTTCATCCAAGTATACTGTGGCCAGAATGATGGAAAGAGACGACTTCAAAAAAAGATATGACAGCAACCAGCCTATAAGCGTTGCCGAGTTTTTATACCCTATAGCACAGGGATATGACTCGGTAATGGTAAAGTCTGATGTTGAAATGGGAGGTACCGACCAGCTTTTTAACCTTCTTGTAGGACGGAAAATGCAGGAGGAGTACGAACAACTACCGCAGGTGGTTCTTACCATGCCTTTGATAGAAGGAACAGACGGCAATCTAAAGATGAGCAAAAGCTACGATAATTACATAGCTTTCAATGACACCTCCAGAGATATGTTCGGAAAGATAATGTCCATTCCCGACACTCTTATAATAAAGTATATGAGACTGCTGACCGACCTTGGAAAAACTGAGATAGATCTTTACGAGTCACAGATGAAAGATGGTCTTGTAAATCCCAGGGATATTAAGATGAAGCTCGGACAGGAAGTTGTGGCTGTGTTTTACGGCCGGGAGGAAGGAGTAAAGGCACAGGAAGAGTTCATCAAAATATTCCGAAAAAAAGACCTCCCCGATGAAATGGAAGTTCTGAAAGTGACCTCTTCCATAAGCGTTCTAGATCTGGTGATGCTCAGCGGAGAAACTCCCAGCAAAAGTGAGGCCAAAAGACTTATCGCACAAGGTGCAGTAAAGTTAAACGAAGAAAAGCTTGATGATTTCTCCAGAATGCTGGAAGTGAAGGGATCAGAGGTATTAAAAATCGGCAAAAGAAAGTTTTTTAGAATCGATCTAGCATTTTGAAAAAGCGCGCTGTTGTAGTATAATAAATTTGTATATAATGAAATAAAAAAGATACATAACTTAATAAAGGGGGTAAAAAAGGATGAAAAAGTTACTGACGCTCATGTTAATCTTAAGTTTGGTAGCATTGGCTTTTGCTGGTCCCTTCAAAGATGTAAGGGAAGACAACAGATACTATGATTATATAGTTAACCTTGTTGACAAGGGAGTGATAAAAGCTAATCCCGGAGCCGAGTTCAAAGGAACTTCTCCTCTTACAAAGGAAGAGGCTGTCGTATGGATGACCAAATCTGTTTCCTATGTTGAAAACTCACCTCTTATAGCAAAATCAGTCGATGTTCAGGATCTTAAAGAAACCATGGAAAAAGATGTGAATTCCAAATTAACAAATTACGATACAAAATTCACAGGCTATGATACAAAAATAGCCAACTACGATTCGAAGTTTGCAGACCTGGACTCAAAAATAAACGCTCTTGCAGCAAAGATTGCTGTTGCAGAGAAAAGTCTTAGCGGATACAACGATAGGTTTGACAATATAGAAAAGACCATAAAGTATCACTCCGATTTAATGGGAATACTTATGGACAGAATGGCAGCAGTTGATGCTCAGTCGAAAGAAAACACCGCAAACTTTGCCGAACTTGTTGATAAGGTTATGTATATCGATGAAAAGGCAGTAAGCGCACAGGCCAATATAATGGTTCTGAAAAACAAAATGGAAGAACTTTCCAAAACCTTTGATGAAAAGCATCAGGAATCAGTTGCCGCTCTCTCAGAAGAAATAATGGTATCAAAGTACTTCGTTCTTGGAAAGGTTGACGAAGTAAATGCAAGATTTGACGACGTATACCTCAAGCTCAATGAACTCAATACCAAAGCAGCAGAATGGAAAAAGTATGAAGCTACTCTTAAAACAGTTGACACTACATATACAGAAGTTAAGAAGAGCGCATTCATAGGCAAGAACACCGCTGACTCTGTTGCAGAAGATATGCTTTCGATTGTTGACGATATTGATGATCTGAACGCCAAGATCGAAGAGCTCAACACCAAAGCAGCAGAATGGAAAAAGTACGAAGCTACTCTCAAGACAGTCGATACCACCTATGCAGAAGTTAAAAAGAGTGCATTTATGGGCAAGAATACTGCTGACTCAGTAGCTACAGACATGCTCGATCTTATGGATACCATGGATGAGAATAACGAAATTACCAACATAAGATTTGAAGGCCTTGAAGAAGGAGTCACCATAAACTCTTACGATATAGTAGAAATAAAGTCCAAACTCGGTATACTTAATGACCTTGACACAAGACTCACAGCTCTGGAAGCCAAAGCATCAACAGATGTCGCCACACTCGGTGAAAGAGTAACTGCTCTTGAAACCAAGCTTCCTGAAGTAGAAAAAAAGATTCCTGACACAACCTTCCTCTGGGTACTTTCAATTCTCGGAGTAGGCCTTGGAATAGTAGGAGTCCTCACTGGTATCGTAATAAAGTAATACTTACTGAAAAACCTTAATTAGAGACGGTTTATCGCTGTATGTAAACGTATAATCCTCTAATACCGGTAAACCGTCTTATGTAACAAGATTAAAACTATTGACACAGAGCTAATGACTTTGGTATAATCAAATAGTTTGAAGTTTTTAACCTAAAAAATTTTTTAAAGGGGGTTTGGTTTCATGAAGAAGCTTTTAGTAGTATTAGCGGTATTAGCTATGATAGTTTCTGGTTTTGCCGGTGCTTCGATAGCCACAAGCGGTCCAAACTTTACAGCAAGCTTGGTTTCTGGCGGTTCAGTTTCATTCGGACTTTACTTTGATGAAAACGGTCTTGATCTTGGAAATGCTATATCAATGAAGTATAGTGCTTCTTTCACAATAGGTTTGAATGTAAGCGCTTCTGATTCAATATCTTACCCTGCAACTCTTACACTTG
>CALMRR010000368.1 GCA_937871925.1 uncultured Petrotoga sp. | reverse complement strand
CTGTGCACTTTACAGGCTTAAAAAAGAAACAGCAAAGTAAAACCGGCGCATATGCGCCGGCAGCTTTCATAAATCTTTTTCAGAAAGGATATACATTAATTAACTGTTTTTTATTATGTACTAAATTTTTTGACTGTTTGTATCATCCTGTCTGCAACTTCATTCAGACTGCCTGACATAGCGGCTATCTCCTGCGATGAAGCTGAAAGTTCCTGGGAGCTAGAAGATGCTTCTTCTGTAGAGGCACTGTTTTCCTGGGTAATCGTATTTATTTTTTCGGCCTTTCTAAGTATCTCTTCTTTTGATCTCACTATTTCGTCCATAGATGACGAGGTTTTCTGAATCAACGGATCAACCTTCTGTACCGCTGTAAGTATCTGTGCAAAAGACAGAACAGTGTTTTCAACGGACAGTGTCTGCTGGTTGACAAACTTTTCGACATTTTTTGATGTATCTCTCAGTTCGCTTGTATCGCTATTAATTGAGCTTACAAGTTCAACTATCTTTACTGTTGAAGCCTTTGATTCTTCTAAGTTTTCTTATCTCATCGGCAACAACGCTGAAGCCTTTTCCGGCTTCACCGGCTCTTGCGGCTTCTATTGCTGCATTAAGCGCCAGAAGATTGGTCTGTTCGGTAATTGAAGATATTATCTGCGTTATTCCACTTATCTCGCTTACAGAGCTTTGAAGCTGCTGAACTTTACCGTTTACCGTTTCAAAGGCTTTTTTTATTTCTTCTATCGATCCTATAAGGCTGTCCATCTCTTTTTTCCCTGTTACAGCCTTTTCGTTTGCATTTCTAGATTCTTTTCCAACACTTTCCAGTTCACAAAAGGCTTTTTCCATATTCCTGTCAAACTCTTCGAGAGATTTGACTATCTGTGAAAGTTCCTGTGCCTGATCAGAAGCTCCCTGGGCTATGTGCTGCATTCTTACTGCAAGATCCTCGCTTGAGGCAGCCATGGCTTTTGAGGTAAGCGAAAGTGCTTCAGAGTTTTTATCAACAGTTTCAGATTTTTCTGATATATCTCTGACAATTACCTTAAGCTCTTGCTGCATCTTATTCAATGAGTTTATAAGTACTCCTATCTCATCTTTTCGAATCAGGAAATGCTTTGGAATCTCTGTCCTGAGATTGTAGTTTGATATAGAGTCCGCTATTTTTGAGGCGCTTGACACGGAACGGCTTATGAGAACGGATACAATTATTATTACAAGCATGATTACGCTAACCGCCACAACAAGCGAAACGGTAAATACTGTTATCTGGCTGTAAAGATCCTCAAGCATTTCGCTTCTTTCTACAATAACTCCGACAATCCAAGGCTTGGTACTGTTTCCAAGGAAAACAGGAACATAGCTTGCAAATACCTGCTTGTCTGAACTCTGCGAGGCTGAAAAGACTGAAAAGACTTCATTTTTATTCATTCTTTCGGTTATTGCTGCAAAGTTTTCCTCTTCTTTTATCTCTTTTGCAGGCAAAAACAACGCTTTTTCCTGCGGGTGCGCAACTATAGTTCCGCTGTTAGTCATTATCCTGCCGAATCCGGTTTCATAAAGAGAAATATTTTTATTCATTGATATTAGCTTGTCAAAAGTAAGGTCTATTCCTACAACTCCGATTGATTTTCCATCGTATAAAACCGGAACTGCAACTGTGGTCATGAGTATTTTTTTACCGTAGAGTGTATCAAGATATGGCTCTATTATGCTCTCGTTTTTTGTGGAATAAGGTATCCAATACCAGTCAAAGCTCTGCCTCTGGGAGTAATTATCCAGAGTTTTGGTTTTGACCTGCGAACCGTCACGGTAATGGTACACGCTGAACACACCTGTTTCATCGTATGATTCTTTCAGTGCATACTCTCTGTCAATTCCGTCAAAGGAATCCGGTTCAAAAAGAGCATAAATACCGAAGTACTCTGCATTTTTTTCCAGGAGTTTTTTCATAGTCATATTTACAATGCTTCTGTCCTGGTTATTGTTTTCCTTCATTGCCTGTATCAGTCCTGAAATACTCCTTGCATTTGAAAACACTTCGTTCATATACTCGCTCAACATGTAAGAAAGTTCAAGGCTCTTGACGCGACCGATATTTTCAGCATTCTTAAGGCTGACAGTATATGTGTTTATTCCTATAAACAAAAATACTACAGTAATGACAATTACTACCGGTAAAAGTATGAGTAAGAAAAGCTTTGTTCTGAGTTTAAGATTTTTTAACACCTGATCCTCTCCTTTATTTTTTATAAAAGCTATATAAAAGCCGCCCTACGGCGGCTTATCGTTTTTTCAGAAATTTTTCAAGCGCAGCTCTTAGGTCTTTGGCTGAGTCCTCGACATTCATGGTGTTGGCTGCAGCCCAGCCTCCCATCTCGGAGGATGCATACCATTTTATTCTTTTTTTATCTCTGAGCGGTGTGTAAAATTCGATATGAAAGTGAAAGTACCGACTGTTGTCTTTATACTCCCATTCTGAATTTACAGGTGACTGATGTATACACATCATATACGGAAAAGGTCTGTCAAAAAGGTTATCAAAAGCACCTGTAATATTTTTAAGGATATCGGCAAGATCTTCTTCTTCCTTTTGCATAAAACCTACAAAACTGTCTATATGACGTTTGCTGGTTATAAATACTCCATATGGATAGTCCGTAAAAAAAGGAAGATATGCCATAAATGAACTGTTTTCGAAGATAACTCTTTCACCGAACTCTTTTTCTTCATCGTTCATAGAGCATATAAGGCATTTACTATGCTCATTATAGTAGTCGCAGCAGCTGTCAAGCTCGGTTTTTATTTTCAGCGGAATCCATGGATATGCGTACAGTTGTCCGTGTGGATGGGGCATTGTAACTCCCACTTCTTCCCCTCTGTTTTCAAATTCGAAAATATACTTTATCTTTTCATCTTTTGAAAGCTCTATAAATCTGTCTTTCCATAAATGAATAAGCTTTACTATATGTTCCTGCGAAAGTTCATACAATTTTGCGTTATGATCCGGGGAATACAGTATAACTTCGCATTTTCCATAGTTTTGAACAGCATTGTATATCCCGGTGCTTTTTACCGTCATTTCATCGGGAGAAAGCTTCAGAGCAGGGAAATCATTGTCGTAAGAAAATACCTCATAGTCCGGCGGTACTTTTTTTCCCTCGCCCGGACAGAACGGACACCAGTCTTTGGGCATATCCGGTCTGGCCTGTCTGTTTGAAGCAACCATTGTATAGGTTCTCAGCAATGGATTCCACCTTAATTCGGACATAGCCTCACATCCTTGTTAAAGAGTAATTGCATATTCGAAGATTTTACCGTACTTCTTGGCATTAGTGTAGTGAGAATAATCTTTTTCATCAGAAAGTACTAATTTTCTGGCATTTCTGCCGATATCCTCCATAAAATTACCTGCAGTGGTAAGTTTCTGATACACAAGTTCAAAAACCTCTTTTTCAAAATCTTTGAGCATTATCATATTCTGTCCGTCCACAAAATTTTCTTCGTAGGTATCGTTTTTCAGACATACATAGACTACACCGCTGGAAAGCGCTTTAAGTGCTGCCGGCGGAACCTGTCCGTCGTTTATTTCAGCTATATCAGAATAGACAGATGTATCAAGCACAAAATCACTGGCTCTGTATAGATCTGCCTGTTGTTCGATCAAGCTTTCACCTACAAAATAGCATCTGTTTTTATTTAAGATTTTTTCTTCTATGGTGCTTTTGAGATCTTCCCATCCGCAAAAAACATAAAAAGCATCATTAATCTTTTGGGAATCTATTATCCGGCAAAGCTTGTCTATATTGTCGGGTACTTTTTTTATTCTTGGAATAAGGATCATGAACTTGTCCTTGTCAAAAGAAAACTCATCACGTATTGAATTTACCTTATCTTTTTCTGCCGGAGAGAACATATCGCTGTCAACAGAATTACCTACAACATATATTTTTTCTTCCGGATACTTAAAAACACCGCTTATATAGCCTTTTAATTTACGGCTGCATGCAATTATAGCCTTGGACTTCATTATAGCTGACTTCTCCACTGACATAGCGGCATCGTAGAGTTCAAGCTTCTTTTTTTTATCGGCATTGCTTTGGGCTATGACCTCCCTGGAAAAATATCCGCTGACCGATAGTATCATATTTCCGCTGAAACCTCCGGCGCATACAACATCATGTGGGTTTATAACTTCATACCCCTGAACATCAACTTTTTTGAAGCTGTTTTTTATCTGAAGAACATTTTTTTCAAAGCTCTCATTTTTTATTATTTTACTTTTCAGCTTTGAAAAAAGATCTTCCGGTGTTTTGTAAAAACATGTTTCAACAGTATTCTCATTCTCCCTTAATCCCTTTTCGAGGTTCATTATCCGAACGCTTTCGTTGCTTGGGCAGTCTTTGTCCAGCATTTCGCTGCTGGCTAAAAGAATCTTCATTGTACACCTCTTAAAAATAAGCTTTTAAAAATAATATATATATTTATTTTAATATAAGTATATTCATTTTAGAATAACGCATGATTAAATTATAAAATTTATAAACTGTTCTTCCTTTTCCTTATCCCAGACAAAATTATCAATACAGTTTATAAGATTTTGCTGTAAAGAGCCATAGTTATCGTATGCTTTAAGAATTTCTTTTGTGCTTGCCTGCACATCATGGACGTCTATGATAACACCGCATCCATACCTGCGCACCTCCTTGCACATAGTGGTAAAAGAATTTTTTACAATAACCGGGGTTCCTGCCGCCAGAGAGTCATAATACTTGTGGGGAAGAGAAAGAATATCGTTCATATATCTTGGATCTGAAACAGTACTGTATGAAACAATCGAAAAAGAAGCTTTGGAAAGCTGTTGCATCATCATGCCGTAAGGAAGAAAGCCTGTACATTCATGCTCTATCGTATTAAAGGCTTCATTTTTTGCTCCTATGACTCTGAATTTAAACCCGTTTTTAATAAGCTCTTTTATTATTTCAATCTCACTTTCAAATCCTCTGGTTATTTTGCCGACATAAACCACGGTTTTTTCTTTTTTTACATTCGCTGCTTTCATGCAGGCATAGTTGGGCATGATAAAATATGGCTTTTCCACTTCAGTTTTTGAAAATACCTCTTTTTTGAAGTCCTCGGAAAGCAATACAAGCTTATCTGATAAAATAAGTTGTTTTTTAAAAACCTTCCACATAAAAAATTCTTTTATCTTTTTCACTGCTCCATGGAGAGTATTTAAAAAATTTTCCGGATGGTTTTCATGTACATCATATATTATTTTATCCGAATTTTTTCTTGCCAGCTTAAAAGCTGCAACGGGAAAGGTCTGGCAGAAATGATGAAAGTATATCACATCCCACTTTCTGCTTTTTATGATCAAAAGTATTTGTTTATCAAACGGACGTCTTGATGTGAGTTTTTTTAATACGGTGTTTTCTTGCGCTTGATCAAATATCAAGGGTAAAAACTTTACATTACCTCCCAAAATATCTTCCTGTCCAGAATCTTTTTCCCCAGGGGCTACAGCATACTGGTAGAAAACATTGTAATACTTGCAAAGACTTTCAACAGTACGGATTACTCTTTTATCGTGCTTAGGATGGGTATAACCTATTATAAGGATGGTTTTCTTTTCATTTTTTTTCATTGGATTCTCTCCGAAAGTTTTATAAAATTTTTGGAAACATCTTTTATAATTATACCAAATCACACCTACGTATTAAGTGACACTCTTTTATTTCAAAACAAGATATACTTATATATACCTATATTATACCACATCCGATAAAAAAGAAAAAAACCGGGATAACCCGGTTTTTTCATTTAAGCATTTGTTCCATGTCACTTTGCACATCATTTATAAGAGAAATATTAAACTTTTCAACTACCACTTTGGCCACTGCCGGTGATAGAAATGCCGGAAGAACCGGACCAAGCTTTATGTTTTTCACACCAAGGTAGAGCAAGGCAAGCAGAACCGCAACTGCCTTCTGTTCATACCAGGCTATATTGTACTCTATCGGAAGGTCATTTATATCTGCGACTCCGAACACCTCTTTCAGTTTCAGTGCTGTTACTGCCAGAGAATACGAATCATTGCACTGTCCGGCATCCAGAACTCTCGGTATTCCGTCAATATCTCCCAGATCAAGCATATTATATCTGTACTTGGCACATCCTGCCGTAAGAATTACCGTATCCTTCGGTAGTTCCTGAGCAAACTGGGTATAGTACTTTCTGGATGGATTTCTTCCATCACAGCCGCCCATAACAAAAAACTTTTTTATCTTGCCGGTCTTGACTGCATCAACGACCTTATCTGCCACAGCGGCTATCTGGTCATGACCGAAGCCTATTGTAATATACTTTCCATCACGTGCTTTTATAGGACCTGTTTCAAGAGCTTTGGCTATAACCCTTGAAAAATCCTTCTGCTCTGCAGGCTTCCTATCCTGAATGTGCTCTATACCAGGGTATGCTACAACACCTGTGGTGAAAAGCTTGCCCGCATATGAATCTCTTGGCTTTACCAAACAGTTAGTGGTCATCAGTATGACTCCTCCGAACTCCTCAAACTCCTTCTGCTGATTGTACCATGCGGTGCCAAAGTTTCCGGCAAGATGCGGATATTTTTTTAACTCAGGGTAGGCATTGCAGGCCAGCATCTCTCCGTGGGTATATATTTTTATGCCTTTATCTTTGGTCTGTTCAAGCAGCTCATGAAGATCACGCAGATCATGTCCGCTGACCAGTATGGCGGGGGCTGCATATGTTCCCGTAAACACTTTGGTTATTTCCTGTTTTCCATACGTTCCTGTATTAGCACCATCAAGAAGCGCCATGGTATCGACAGATATCTTACCAGCCTCCATAATAAGACCAAGGAGCTCATCAACGGTTATATCCTCTCTTAATGTAGCTGCAAGGCCTTTTTCAACAAATGCAAATATTCCTGAGTCACTCTTGTCAAGAACATATGCGTGTTCGGCATAGGCTGCTATTCCTTTTAACCCAAAGATAAGAAAGTACTTCAGCGATCTTATGTCCTCATTATTGTCCATAAGAACTCCAACTTCAGAACCTTTGAGCTCATATATGGGAGTACCACCGGCTTTATACCAGCTTGCCGCCTGTGGAACATTTTCTGTAAACTCTTTGCCGTACTTTTCAAAATATTTCTTTTCAAAAAGCTCTTTTATTGTCCTACGTGCTTGAAAAGCACTTTCTATAAACATTGTCATCCTTTCCTGGTCAAAATTGGCATTTGTAATCGTCGTAAAAAGACTCTGGATGACAAAAAAATCGACATTTTCATTACTTGCACCAAGCTCTCTGGCCCTTTGTGCATAGTAAGAAATACCTTTCAAAACCCAGATAAGCATATCCTGAAGATTTGATACATCAGCACTTTTACCGCATACCCCCTGAATTGTACAACCTGTGTTGTTGGCAGCCTCACTGCACTGATAACAGAACATAGACATACTTTCACCTCCTGATAGTTTTTAGCTTTACAAACAAATCATACCCAAAAAAGCCAACTATGTCGGTAACATATGTTACGTCTGAAATACTTATGATACATATTCACATTATACCAAAAAAGGAGATTTATTAATGCCTATTTTGATATAATTTACACTGAAAAGAACACACGGAGGTGGTTTTCAGTTGAAATTATCTGAAATGCATAACATTGGAGCCGTTCTTGAGACTTTGCTTATAAGAGTAGGGATACATGACAGTACGGAGCTGCTTGATGCGGGAAGCAAGGAGGCTTTCAAAAAAATTAAGAACATTGAGGGGCAAGCATGCATCAATATGTTGTTCGCACTGGAAGGAGCCGTGCAGGGTAAGCGCTGGCACAAGCTTTCACAGCAGGAAAAAGAAGATCTCAGATTTTTTTTCAGAAGTCTGTAATTATACTCAATATTTTATCTTTTTAATTATATTCTCTGTTCTTTGAGAATATAATTTTATTTTTTCATTGATTTTGGAGCATGTATACAGTTCTTCCTTAAGTGTATATACTAAGTATATCAGGTCTGATATGATTTTTTCAGAAAAAATCATATACTTTTTTTGTATATCTCCAGTAAAAAAAAGGTCTTTTTCATCAGATGTTTTTGAAATTCTGGAAAAGTATTTTTTTTCTGTACTTTTCAATTTGCATCCCCCTGCAGAATATCGGCCATAAAAATTTGTCCTTTATTTTTCGTTAATGCTCTCCAGAGTAAAAAGATCATCAAGAGTTACCCCTAACGCAACGGCAATTTTAGCACATGTAGAAATTGTAGGAACTATCTGCCCTTTTTCTATCCGCCATATGGTTGTAAACGCAAGTCCGGATTTGAAAGCTACGTCTTCAAGAGTCATCTTTTTCTGTATTCTCAATGTTTTAAGATTGTTTCTCATATTTTCCTCCTTTCATCTATAATTATGCAATTATTAAATAATTCTTACTTTGATTATATTGCAATTATGAAAAACAAGTCAATTAAATATCTGTAGCTTTTAAATTACTTTTTGCACACTTGCAATATATAAAGTATAATTAAAATTGAGGTGATACTGTTGTTAGATTTTTATAAAATAGGTCTCAGATTAAGAGAAACACGGGTGTCAAAGAAAATTTCCATGGAAAAACTGGCGCAGCTTTCCGGAGTAAGCTTTACAACTATATACCGAATAGAAAAAGGAGCTAAGCCCGACGCAGAGACAATTGCCAAAATCGCCGTGGCTCTTGGGGTTAGCACAGATTTTCTTCTGTGCATAAACGAGCTGAAGGGACAGGATACGGAAAGTTCATATGAATTTATTATGCGGCGCCTTAATAAATTAAAAAATATCGAAAATATTCTTTCCCCCCAGGAACTTAAACTCTTCGGAGAAAAACTTAAAGACCTGGCAAATGAACTTGGAAAAGAGTGACTTTCAGCCCATTCTTTTCGGAATACGTGTGAATAACAACACTTTTTTCTTACAACAAATAAAATTGTTGTATAATTTATATATCTAAAAACATTTTTTCTTTTCATATTAAAAAAATAAGTTTTATTGCAACCTACGCTACCTTACAAAGGGGGGATTATGAAGATTTTCTTAGTTTTTTCAGTTATGCTTATGCTTTTGTGCCTATCTTTATTTGCAAGTCCTTTTATAAACTTTCTGGACACTGTCATAAACCTTGAGAGTTACATTAATATCGGACTCTGCGTATCTACTCCTACAACAATGTACGTAAAGGTACCTGCCTATAACGATACTTATGAAATACGGGAAAGCTCATATGCAACGAGAACATACAGTATCTCTTATCCCGGGCTGGAAAAAAATCTTTCACCTATGTTTTTTTTGAATCTTAATTACCGCTGGGGACCATTCAAAACCCCTCTTGCCTTGATATGACTCCCTTGTTTGATTCAACATATCCGATGTGTTTAGTCAAGACTTCTTCATTCTTGATCTTTGATATTATTAAGCAACAGGAAGATGCTCTTTCACATGCTTTATCCATTGGATTTGGTGTTGAATACTCTCAGTTTTTTATAGAAACACGAAAAAACTTTGTCTTTACCAAGCATAGCGACGAACCTTTTCTTTACGCAGTTCCTCCACATATCTCGGCTTATGTTTTATCACCGGCAGCTGTTTTGGAATATAAGTTCAAAGGACTTTGCATGTCTTTTTCAGTAAAACCTCCGTTTATGATTAAGAGGCTACACACCAACAAAGGGTATTGTTATTACAGGCCATTCTTTTTCGAAGCAACGAAGAAGCCTGAATATGATTTTATGTTCAAGGATGTTGTTGCAAATCTTTCTGTACCTGATTTTCAGTTTGATTTTTCTTTATCATACGGTTTTGATTTTTAAGCATACATACCTTTTAATATAAAAAATAAACTCCTTTTTTGAAAGGAGTTTATTTTTTGATATAATAGTTTTAATAACATGGTTCATAATTTTTTATATTATTATCATCATACTGGGAGGTTACTATGTTTAAATCTTTAAGTATCAGGGTTATTTCTCTGGTTATGGCAGGAGTTACGGTAATTTTGGTATTCTTTACACTTTTTTTTGCATCGGAGCTTACCAAACTCAGTACATCTATAAGCTATAAGCTGATTGACTCCGTAACGGAGCTTGGATTAACGCTCATAGACGAACTTTACCCCGGGGAATGGCGGACCGAAGGAGAGCTTTTGTACAAGGGCACAGTTATAATAAACAACAACTACGATATACTGGATCTCATAAAAAGAAAAACCGGAGCTTACGTAACTGTTTTCCTTAACAATATGAGAGTCTCTACAAATGTACTGGATAAAAACGGAAAACGGGCTGTGGGAACTGTTGCTTCAAAAGAAGTTTCGGAAACAGTTCTGAAAAAAGGAGAGGTTTTTGAAGGTCTGGCTGTGGTATTAACTGAAAGCTTTCAGTCCAAGTATATACCTTTAAAAAACAGTCAGGGCTCGGTAATAGGAATGTGGTTTGCCGGAGTACCTAAAAAAGAGCTTGAAGATTCTCTCAGAAAAGGTATCTTATCTATAATTTTCTATATCTCAATAATTTCTTTTGTTCTTATCTTTATGTTTGTATTTTTCATCAACAGAATCTTAAAACATCCTCTAAACAAGCTTACAGCTTGCATATCGGCTCTTGCAGGATACGACCTTTCTGAAAAGAGTGTACAGGAAATAAAGCAGTATATTAAAAGAAAGGACGAAATCGGTAAGATCTCATCCTGTCTTTCAGATCTTCACGAAAAGCTTCTTTCAATCATCAACAATATAAAATCATCATCTGAAAAGATTAACTCCTCCTCCTCGGATCTTTCAAAACTTGCTATGAAATCAGGTAAGGCGAGCGAAGAACTTCAAGAATGCGCAGAAAATATTCTTCTGAACGTTAAATCTACCTCTGAATCTATTGAAGATGCAAATAACGGAGTTTCTGAAGTAGCCTCTTCGGCTCAGAATGTTTCGCATTTGGCACAGAATCTATCTGAAAATTCGGTAATGGTATTCGAGGCTTCAAAAAAGGGGTTGGGGAGCATTAAAACCATTGTGAACAGGATAAGCCAGGCAAGAGACCATGCTAAAGAAACAGTCGATGCTGTAAAGGATGTTGAAGTAAGGTCGCAAAATATAGGAGATGTAGTAGGAAAGATAAGTTCTATTGCCGAGCAGACTAATCTCCTTGCACTTAATGCGGCGATAGAAGCAGCAAGAGCAGGCGAATCGGGCAAAGGCTTTGCCGTTGTTGCTGAGGAAATAAGAAAGCTGGCTGAAGAAAGCAAACAGACTACCCAAGAAATAGAAAGCATTCTCGGACAGATACGAACCGGAATAAAAGGTGTTGATGCAGTAACCCAAAGCACAGTAAAAACCATATATGAAATATCTGAAAGCTCTTTTGAAATAGAAAAAGAGTTCGGACAGATAATAGAAAATATAAAACATATAAGTACCTCGGTAGAAAATCTCTCTGCAAACAGCCAGGAACAGAGCGCCTCATCACAGGAAATAGCTGGCTCAATAGATGCTTCAGTTAAAGCTTCAAAAGAAATAACTGAACAGGTTAATGAAATGACTTCCTCTATAAGACTCCAGTCAGAAAGCGCACAAGAGGTCAGTGTAAACAGTGATAACCTCAACAGTCTTGCATCTGAACTGGCAGGTATCATAAGTAAGTTTAAGTTCTGAACAAATTATGCTAAAATATAATTATAAGTGCAAAAGTGCCGGAATATTCCGACACTTTTGCACTTAAGGATATGGTGCCCCCAAGGTGAATCGAACACCTATCTGCGGATTAGGAATCCACCGTTCTATCCGTTGAACTATGAAGGCACGGTATTATTTTTTATACGTTAAATTATATCAGATTGTTTTTTCTGTGTCAATATCTTTTTTATTCAGTATTTTAGATACATACGATGAAATTGCTATCCCTATTACTATACCAAAAGCAGACACAAAAGTTTCATATGCGAAGTTCGAGGCCTGTGACTGATTCTTGTCAATAAAACTTTTTACAGCAAAAAAAGCGGAGGCTCCCGGAACAAGCGGTACTATACCCGCCGTTATAAAGGGGTGTACATTGGTTTTAAATACTTTGGCAAATATGTGAGAAAGAAATCCTACAACAGCTGAAGAAAGGATTATAGCGCTTTCAAATCCATAGAAAAGTTTTATCACCTCATAGGCTGCCCATCCTAGTCCGCCTGTCAAAGAAGCAATAGGCAAAAGTCTTTTAGGAGTTTTAAACAAGAAAGAAAATCCTCCGGTCGCCAAAAAAGCCATAAGAATTCTAGTTATTATTCCCGTATCCATATCTCCTCCTTATCCCCATAGTGCAGAAGCCATAGCGGCTCCAAGAACCAAAGATCCAAGCATGAATATGGCTTCCATAAGTTTGGAGCTCCCAGAAACCAGATTTCTGTCTCCTATTTCCATAATAGCGTTTGTAAGCAAAAGCCCCGGTACAAAGACCATAATACCTCCTGCAAGGCTAGGAAATATGCTTATTGACACAATCTTTGATATTAATTTTATCACAGAGTATACAAGCAATCCGGCAAGAAAGTCTCTGAATATCTTGCTTGTTATCTTATATGTAGCCATATAAACTAAAAGAGCAGAAATACCTGAGGCTACTGCATCTGTATAATTTCCACGGAATACAAAACAAAAACCAAAAGATGCAATGAAAACGGCTATAATATTTTTCCAAAAACTTATTCCCAGTAAATTTTCTTTTTTTTCAATATCCTTTATCCACTGTTTCAGTGTAAATATGGTTGGTTTTTCTTCTGTTACACGTTTTATCATGTTTTCCCATAGTGAGAGCTTCTCAAAGTTGATTTCGGAATAGCTTACTCTTTCAATCCTTGTTATTGATTTTCCATGATCATCAACCACTGTAAGGGTTATGACAGTACCTATGGCTGCAATATTCACATCTATATCGTATGCCTCAGAAATTTTTGATATGTAGTACTCTATTTCTGTTGCACTAGCTCCGTAAAAAGAAAGATTTTTCCCTATATATATAAGTACATCAGCTATCCGTTCAAGAAACATTTTTCCTCCTGAGGAAATTATCCATTATTTGGGGGTCATTATATATGATTAAAGACAATAAAAGCTCATTTTCTTCAAAAATCAATAAAAAAATTACCTCTACCTTTATTATATATACTCTTATATTACTTTTTATAGTTCATATTGTTGCTGCTGCGGTCATCAAAAGTTATCTTCATGAAAATACATTGCCACCTGAAAGTATGAACTTTTTCATACTTCATCTGACAGCGGGGATTGTTTTTTTCAGTTTGGTATTCTCCGGTTTTCTATTTTTTCTAAGACATCAGATAAAAAAGGACATCAGCCAGCCGATAGACTACATTCTTTCTTACCTTCAAAAAATTAAAACCGGTAAAAAGCCTTCTGTTGAGTATCAGAACAATGATGAGTTCAAAACTATACTTGAAGAGTTTGAACAGCTCTATGAAAACTTCAACCGCTCCATACAAGCACTTCAGGACTCACAGGAAAGAATTAAAAATTCCGCAGGCTTTAAAACCAATATTTTAAAGATACTTTCACATGAAATAAAAACCCCTCTGCAATCTATAATCGGTTTTTCAGAACATTTAAAAAGCAAGCTCTCAGATAAAATGCAGCTTCAGATGCTGGAAGTTATGACAGACAGTTCAAAAGAACTTCTGGCAAAATTTGACAGGCTGATAGAAAGATCATATCTTGAAGAAAACTCCATAAACAAGTTCATGCTTCTTGAAGATTTTAATCCTGATAATCTAATATTGGAACTTTCATCCAAGTACGAAAATATCTGCTTCAAAAAAGGACTTTCGTTTCACTTCGTCCAGAACCATTTCAATTATGATGAAAAAAATATCTTTGTTGACGGCAAAAAACTCAGAAGAATTTTGGAAGAGCTTTTAGACAACGCTGTAAAATTTACAGACACCGGCGATATATGGTTTGAATTCAACGCTCAGGAATCTTTCTTTGATTTTTCGATACAAGACAGCGGAAGCGGAATAAGTCAGGAGGATATAGATAGGCTTAGCGGATCCTTCTCTTCAAGTACCAGAAACATACTTACAAGAAAAACCGAAGGGCTGGGTATTGGTCTGAGCATCGTCAAGGACTATACAGAGATTCTCGGAGGAGCAGTTTCTTTCCAAAAGAAAAAAAACGGTACTCTGGTAAGTTTAAAAATACCCTTGGCACTTACTATGGAAAAGATATGGTACTACGACCTTAAAAAAGACTTTACCAAATTTTCCATGCAGGGATTTGATACAATTGGAGAGCTCAACTCTTACAATACAGATTTAAACGGAGTTATGTCATATATAAAAAAACAGTTTGAAGAGTATCAAAGTATAGATATCTCATCAAAAAAAACTTTTGCAACAAAAGCTTTGACAGACCTTTTACGCCTGAGCAAGGAAAAAAATCTTAAAACCCTTGAAAAAATAACTCTTCAGATTCTTTCAATCCTAAAATCAGATAAAGATGCTTATGCTTATGACCTTCTGGATACTCTTTATAAACGGATTAACTTCTCTTTTTCAGAATAATGTGGTACTACTATATTTAAAGATTACTTAACATAAAATTTTCTTGCAAATCGTTGTGCCCGGTGCTATAATAATTTATGTCTTAATTATATATTCCGGATTAGCTCAGCGGTAGAGCGGATGGCTGTTAACCATTAGGTCGGGGGTTCGAGCCCCTCATCCGGAGCCATAAACTATCAGTGAAAACTGATAGTTTTTTTATTATCCAATAAATTTTTTTTTATTATTAAAATTTTTATGATAGAATATCATTATATTCAAAAAAAAAGGGTGATAAGTATGAAATTCAGTGAAATGAAGTATGTCCGTCCGGACTTCAGCTCCACCAAAGCAAAGTATGAACAGCTCATAAAGTCCTTTTCACAGGCCAGTTCCTTTCAGGAACAAAGCGGTTTTATGGAAAAAATAAATGATCTGAGAAGAAGCTTCATGACCATGCAGGTTTTAGTGAATGTACGCGCTACCATAAACACCAAAGATCCATTCTATGAGGAAGAAATGAATTTCTTCGATGAAAAAGGACCACTTTTCGAAGAACTCAACAACAGTTTTTACAAAGAACTTGTTAAATCAAAATTCCGTAAAGAAATGGAGGAAAAATGGGGAAAACAGCTTTTTGCACTCGCGGATCTTTCACTGAAATCCTTTTCTCCGGAAATAATAAATGACCTTCAGATTGAAAACAAGCTTACTTCAAAGTATACCAAGCTTCTTGGATCGGCAAAAATCATGTTTGAAGGTCAGGAAAGAAATCTTTCACAGATGACACCTTTTGAGCAGTCAGCCGACAGGCAGACCAGAAAAAACGCTGTACAAGCCAAATTTAAATGGTTTGAGGAACATCTTGAAGAGTTTGACGACATATACGACGAACTTGTGAAAGTCAGAGACACCATAGCAAAAAAGTTAGGCTATAAAAACTTTGTCCAGCTAGGTTACGACAGGCTTGGAAGAACAGATTACAATCCTTCAATGGTTGCAAATTACAGGGAGCAAGTCCGCAGATATATAGTTCCTATGGCTTGCAAAATCTTTTCCAAGCAGCAAGACAGAATAGGAATAGATCATCTGTTCTATTACGATGAATCTTTTACTTTTGAAGGCGGTAATCCAAAGCCTATAGGAACATATGACGATCTCGTAAAAAAAGCCCAGAAGATGTATAGAGAACTTTCCAGAGAAACAGGAGATTTTTTTGATTTCATGATCGAAAATGAACTTTTTGATCTGGTTGCAAAAGAAGGAAAGGCTCCGGGTGGATACTGCACCTTTATTCCTGATTACCAGTCACCGTTTATCTTCTCCAATTTCAACGGAACTTCTGGTGATGTAGATGTTCTTACACATGAGATGGGACATGCTTTTCAGGTATACTCATCAAAGGACTTCAAGATTCCGGAGTACGGCTGGCCTACACTTGAGGCATGCGAAATACATTCAATGAGCATGGAGTTTATAACATGGCCATGGTGGGAACTGTTCTATTCTGAAAATGCTGAAAAAGCAAGATATATGCATCTTGCAAGCTCTTTGACCTTTATCCCTTACGGCGTATCTGTCGATGAGTTCCAGCACTTTGTATATGAAAATCCTCAGGCAACTCCAAAGCAAAGACGTGAAAAGTGGTCCGAAATTGAAAAAAAGTATTTGCCCCACAGAGATTATGACGCTATTGGTTATCTTGTAAACGGAGGATTCTGGCAAAGACAGTCACATATATATAAAGATCCTTTCTATTATATAGACTATACTTTAGCCCAGGTATGTGCTTTTCAGTTCTGGAGCAAGTTCAGACAGGACAGGGAAAAAGCATGGCAGGACTATGTGAGACTCTGCAGAGCCGGCGGATCAAAGCCTTTCACCGGACTGCTTGAAATTGCCAACCTTAAATCTCCTTTCGAAAACGGCTGTCTTGAACCGGTTTCTAAGGTTATTGAAAGTTATCTTGACAGTATTGACGACAAAAAATTATAATACCTTCTTGTTCTAAAAATCTCCCGTATGGGAGATTTTGTTTTATTATTCATTTTATTTAAAGAAAATTTTAAAAAAGCGATTCTGTTTTTTAACTTATAATATATAATATAGTATAGAACAACGCAAAAAGGGGGGATCATGTTGAAAAGAGTTGCGGTAATCGGTGCCGGCGTGGCTGGTCTTGCTTGTGCAATAAGACTTCAGAAAGACGGTTATGATGTGGAAATATTTGAAAAAGATAGTTTCCCCGGAGGAAAAATGAATACTATAAGTTCTGCCGGGTTTACTTTTGATGTGGGACCAACCATAGTTATGATGCCTGATGTATATAGAGAGGTTTTTGAATATGCCGGGAAAAATCCTGATGACTATATACCTATGCAACAGCTTGATCCCATATATTCAATACAGTTTTCCGATGGACAAAAGTATGATGTTTCAACTGATATGGCCCACTTGACGCGCTTTCTTGAAAAGGTATCCATGAAGGAAACTTTGGGCTACTACAAGTACCTTTCCAAAACATACTCCAGATATCTCAATGCAAAGGAGAACTTTATAGAAAGGTCCTTCCGTGGACCAATGGATTTTTATAATCCAAAAACTATCGTCAACGCCCTAAAGCTCAAAACCTTCAACACAGCACATAATGAAGTTGCCAAATACGTTAAGGATGAACGGCTTCAAAAGCTTCTCAGCTTTCAGACTCTGTACATAGGAATATCTCCCTATAACGGTCCTTCAATATATACTATAATCCCTATGATTGAAAGCATCTACGGAGTATGGTTTATAAAAGGTGGAATGTTTACTATGGCCAAAGCTATGGCATCACTGTTTGAAGAGCTGGGGGGAAAGATAAATTATAACTGTGCCGTTGAAGAAGTACTTATTCAAAATGGAAAGTCCGGCGGACTCTCCGTAGACCAACAGAAAATAAAAAGTGATTATGTGGTCTGCAATGCAGACTTCCCGTATGCAATGAAAAATCTAATAAAAGAGAGTACCTACAAGGGAAAGTATACAGACAAAAAAATAGACTCCATGAAGTATTCATGTTCTGTTGTGTTAATGTATCTTGGCTTAAAAAAGAAAATTGATGGTCTTAAAGTTCATAACATAATATTTGCTGATGACTTTGATAGAAATATATCCGATATCTTTCAGGGAAATGATCCCAAAGATCCCTCAATCTACATATATGCATCGACAAAAGCCGACAGCTCGCTTGCACCACAAAATAAAGAAGCACTTTATGTTTTAGTTCCGGTTCCGGATCTATCTGCAAGAAAAAAGAGATGGACAGACGAAGAAATATCAGAGTACAAAAAAGTTATCTTCTCCAAGATGAAAAAAATCGACGGATTAAAAGATATAGAAAATCTTGTCGAATATGAAAAAATATATACTCTGAACGATTTTGAATCAAGATTTAATGCTTATAACGGCGCCACATTCGGACTGGCTCCCACTCTTGGACAAAGCAATTATTTCAGACCTCATAACAAATTTATGCCAATTGAAAATCTTTATTTTTGCGGCAGCTCGGTTCATCCCGGAGCGGGAGTACCTATAGTACTTACATCCGCAAAGCTTGCAGCAGCGGAGCTTAGAAGGGATGTTGGATCTTTATGAAAACTTCTCTGGATGACGATTTCCTTTTTTGTGAGAACATAATAAAGCAAAACTCCCAAAGCTTCTATACAGCCTTTTCTCTGCTAGAAAAAAAGGAAGCTCAGGCTGTCTATGCTGTGTATGCTTTTTGTAGAAAGGCGGATGATATAGTTGATAAAAGCGATAACGGATATTCGCTTAAAAAGTTTGAAGATGAGTTAAAAAACTTTGAAAAAGGACACTACATAGACTCCCCTCTCTGGAGGGCTTTAAGAAGTGTTTTTGATAGATACGAAATCAGTATACAGCCTTTTTACGATATGTTATCCGGACAGCGTATGGATCAAAATTTTTCTTTTTTTTCAACTCAGGAAGAGCTTGAAAATTATTGTTATCTTGTTGCCGGAACAGTAGGTATGATGCTTGCTCCCATAATTGCCGTTAAAAATCATAAAATACTAGCTCCTTTTGCCGTAGATCTTGGAAAGGCTATGCAGATAACCAACATACTGCGTGACATCGGAGAGGATTTTGCAATGAAAAGAGTTTATCTGCCGCTTAAAGTTATGAAAATGTTCAAATACTCTGTTGATGACCTTTCCAAAAACACAATAAACAGTAATTTTAAAAATTTATGGGAATATGAAGCTAAAATTGCTGAAAAATACTATGCTAAGTTCTTATCTGCTGTAGACTATCTGGATGAAAAATCAAAAAAACCGGTACTGGCCTCAGCTCTTTTATATCAAAAAATCCTTGATAAAGTTAGAGAAAGTGGTTATGATTGTTTTGGATCAAGAAATTACGTGACTCAAGATGAAAAGAAGATCATTATAAGCAACATTTTCTTAAGAGAGGGGAGAAAAGTATGAACTTTATCGGAATTGGGGCTTCTATAATTTTAGTTTTTCTTATTATAGGCATTTCCGGATTGCTTGAGAAAAAGAAGATCCTTTCAAAGGAAGGTTCCCGAAAGTTTGTGCATATAGGTGTATCAAACTGGTGGATTCTTGCTATGATATTTTTTGACAGTAACATCTGGGCAGCGGTTGTCCCGGCACTTTTCATTATCATTAACTACATTTCCTACAAAAAGAATATTTTTAAATCTATGGAACGAGGTGCTGGAAAGAAAGATCTTGGAACGGTTTATTTTGCAGTTTCTCTTTTTGTGCTTTCCCTTATGACCTTTACTAAAAGTTCTTCCCCTTTCATCGGTGCGATGGGTATACTGATCATGGGGTACGGAGATGGCTTTGCAGCCATAATAGGCAGCAAGTACGGAAAACATAGTTTTAAAATTGTTGATAGTACCAAAAGCCTTGAGGGGAGTGCGGCAATGTTTGTTTTCTCTTTCATTGTATCGCTTATAATAATGCTTATCCACGCAGATCAGAACTTTTTGGTCTACTCTTTCATAATTGCTTTGGTAGCTATGTTCACAGAATTATTTTCCGTATTTGGTCTTGATAATCTTACTGTACCCCTTATAACTTCTTACTTATATTATCTGCTTTCTTTCTGAAGGAGAGTGTCTCATGCTTAATTTTGTTATTGGTTTGGTTTTAAGTTTTATTATTTCTTTTTATGCTTACAGAAAAAAATCACTTACCATAAGCGGTGTTGTCGGAGCAATGGCTCTTGGCTCAAGCCTCTACTTTTTCGGCGGCTTTCTTTTTTTTGTCATACTTATTGCTTTTTTTATATCCTCGAGTCTTCTGACCAAATTTAAAAAATCTGAAAAAAAAGATACGGAAGTTATTACTGAAAAATCAGGAAGGAGAGACTATTCTCAGGTTATTGCCAACGGTCTCCCGGCATTTCTGACAGCTTTTTTATACTATATAACCCAGAATCATGTTTTTATGCTTGGCTTTGCGGTTTCAATGGCAAGTTCAAACTCAGACACGTGGGCTTCAGAGTTGGGGGTTCTGAGCAAAAATCAGCCTGTCTCCATCCTTACATGGAAAAGAATTAAAAAAGGAATGTCCGGAGGAGTAAGCCTTCTGGGAACTTTGGCTTCTTTACTGGGCTCCTTGGTTATATCTCTTATTTTTACAGTCGGATATGCTCTGAAGTATGAGACAGTCATAACTTTCAAAAACATAGCCTTTGTATTTACCGTATGTTTTTTCGGAGGATTTATAGGCTCTATAATTGACAGCCTTCTAGGGGCATCCGTTCAGGCTCTTTATTACTGCGAAAAACTTAAGATATATACCGAAAGGAGATTCTTTGCCGAAAGTGAAAACAAGCTTGTAAAAGGTATAAAATTCATGAATAACAACATGGTCAACTTTCTGAGCGGACTGCTCGCTTCGTTGTTATCAATGGTTCTGTTCATACTGACAGTTAATATATAAGTATTTGGAGGAACTATGTTAATAAGCACTTCAAAATTAAACCAGATTATTTTTTATAAACAGAAGCTTTCCGCACCTGTTGATGATCCTATACAGGCAGTGGAAAGTCTTTTTGCTATTCAAAATCAATACCCATCAACAGCTTGCCGGTTTCTTTAGATCAAACCAAAAAAAGTAAAAAGAGGTGGGCAACAGTGTATGAAAAAACAGAAGCCTTCTGGGATGATATTTTTGGAAAAGAAGAATTAAAAGACCTTTCAAAACCGTTTGGAATTGAAAAAATGGATAGCTGTATAGGCTGGCTTTGCGGCAATACCCAAAACATTATAGATTACGGATGCGGAAATGCCTCCATCCTCCTAAGATGTGCATACCTTAATGTAAAAAAGGGATTAGGGATAGACATAAGCTGCCAGGCTGTCAGAACTGCCGTTGATTATATTTTAAAAAAAGAGCTTTCGGGTTTTTCTGTAATACAGGGAAATCTGGAGGCTTTGAACTGCATCCAAGATGCTTCCTTTGAAGGTGCCATACTTTCAAATATTATTGACAATATTCTTCCGGATGATGCATTATTTGTTCTTAAAAATATATACCGGATACTTAAGCCTGAAGGAAAACTTTTTGTAAAACTTAATGACTACATGGATAAAGAAAAACTAAAAGAAAATATTGATTTTTTTGAAAAAGAACTTTCAGATGATTTTTTCCTTGAAAAAAGCGGTCTTTACTTTCATAATCTTTCCGATGAAAAGTTTGAAAGATGGATCAAGGAAGACTTTAAAATTGTAGAAAAAGGAAAGATAGAGTTCAAGGCTTTTGATTGCTTCAATAGATTTTATTTGTTGCAAAAACTTAAAAAAAATTAATATATCGCTGTACACATAGCATTATTTTATAAAATGTAGTATCATTTATGTATCCACAGATATAATTATAGGGGGGAAAAAAATGATTGACAGAGAATATGCATACAAAAGAATACACGATTTTTTCCCGCAGTCAAAAGAAAGCGATATTATCTTTAATGAAGAAGGAAGCGTAAATCTTATTGCCTTTCTTAATAATGAGAGGGTGTTTAAGTTCCCGCGTGAAGAATGGGGAGAAATCTATCTTAAAAGAGAAATTATCTTATCAAAAAAAATTGCCCGGATATCTTCGGTTAACGTTCCGGAGTTTGATATTGTTGAAAATGATTTTGGTTCGTACAAAATGATTCATGGAACTGATTTGAGTTCAGAATCAATAAAAAGACTTCCTGTTGCCGAACAGAAAAATATTGCCTGGGAGCTTGCTTTGTTCCTTAAATCTATAAATGAGTTGAAAATAGACGGCCCCTGGTTTTCGGATTCATACCGCTCAAAAGAAGATTGGATAAAGCTATACGAAGATGTTCAGACTTTTATTCTTCCTATAGTTCCCAATCAGTACACCCGTTCAAAAATCAACTATATTTTTGCTCCGCTTATAAATGAAGAACTTGACTTCAACTCCGACTTGTGTGTAATAAACGGCGATATAAATCCATACCATATTAAGTTTGACAAGCTCAAAAATAAAATAGCCGGTATAATAGATATGGGATCCATAGGACTGGGTGATCCTGCATACGATCTGTCTGTCCTGATGTACAACTATGGTGAAAATTTTGTTTCTATGATGTCAGAAGTATACCCTAAACTCAAATATCTAATAAAAAGAGCACGTTTTATGCGCAACACCATGGAAATACAGTGGCTGCTTAACGGTTTGAAGTTAAATGAAAAAAGCTGGTTTACTTTGGTTCTCAATAAAACCTTTGACGATATTCTATAACTTTTTCATAATTAAAAGAAACCCCGGATTTTTTCGGGGTTTTATTATTTGTTTCAACTTCTTATAAACATATAACTCTTTTTTAAGTACACTATACTACCGAAAAACTATCCGAAATATTGTTTTTCATACTTCCGTATCTGAGAAACCTTATATGCCATGAAAGAGCTTCTTCAAGCTTGTGTGGGGTATGAAGTGATCCAAACTTCTGCGATCTTAAAAAATAATCTTTTAACATCGGTCTATAATAAGGATGAGAACAATTGTTTATTATAGCCATAGCTCTTTGTTTAGGTGAAAGTCCTCTAAGATCAGCCACACCATTTTCTGTAATAACAATCATCACATCATGTTCTGTATGATCGTGATGTGACACCATAGGAACTATGGAAGATATATCGCCGTTTTTGGCTGTCGAGGGCAAGGTAAAAATAGTAAGATATGCGTTTCTTGCAAAATCACCTGATCCTCCTATACCGTTCATCATACGTGTTCCGAAAAGATTCGTAGAGTTTATATTACCGTATATGTCTGCTTCTATTGCAGTATTTATTGCTATAACCCCAAGTCTCCTTATTATCTCCGGACTGTTGCTTACCTCCTGCGGCCTTAAAACCAACCTTTCTTTATAAAATGAAATATTCTTTTCAAACTCTTTAAAACATTCAGTTGAAAGCGTAAGAGCTGTTCCTGAAGCAAATACAGCCTTACCTGCTTTAATAAGCTTTAGCATAGAATCCTGTATTACCTCTGTATAGAAGGTAATATTTGAAAAACTGCTTTTTTCTATGCCCGAAAGTACTGCGTTAGCTATATTTCCTACCCCTGACTGTAAAGGCAGCAGAGTTTTAGGAACTCTTTTCATTATTATTTCGTTATGAAGAAAATCCAATAGATGCTTGGAAATTTTTAGCGATGTATCGTCACATTCTGAAAAAATACTATGCTTGTCCTGTATCTCAGAAATAACAATGGCTGCTATCTTATCTTTATCACATGGAATATACGTTGTTCCTATCCTCTGCTCGGCTCTGCATAAAGGAATAGGAAGTCTGTGCGGAGGATCATCAGGTATATAAACATCGGCAAAACCTTCTAATTCCGAACTAAGAGATGTATTTATCTCTACAATCACCTTCTTTGCTTTTTGCACATAAACAGGACTGGCACCAACTGAAGTTGACGGAATAATAAATCCATCTTCAGTTATACCAACAGCTTCAATTATAGCAATATCAATCTCGTCATAAAAACCATACCTTATATTCTGGGCAAAATTACTCAGATGTATATCAGAAAATTCACATTCTCCCTTATTAATTGAATTTCTTAACAGATTGTTGGTCTGATAAGGCATTCTTTTACATATTATTCCTGCCTGAGTCCATCTGCCGTCTATTTCCTCACCTACCGATGCCCCTGTAAAAAGAGTAATCTTTATCTTTTTTCCCGTGCTTTCTACAATATCTGCAAGTGCTTGAGGAACTGCTTTAGGATAGCCGCTGGGGGTAAAACCGCTGGTGGCAACTGTCATTCCATCTTTTATCATTAATGCCGCCTCATAAGATGACATTACTTTTGACATAATAGAACTGTTTTTTAGCAACTGTTTTATCATTATTAGCTCTCCTTTGTTTTTTTAAAAAGTGTTTTAATAAATTTTTAAGAGTTCATTCAACACACATAAAATGTTAAAACCCTTTTTCAAAAGAAAAAGGGTTTTAAGAAGAGCATATATAAAAAAACCGAATACATTTCCAGCTCACTTTTAAAACCTCCTTATCCTCGTAAGTTGTAGTGGTTTTGTTCCTTTCGGCAGGTCTCCTGGCTTGAAATCATCATCTGAATGCGCCTTCCCGTAAAACAGTGGCTTACTGCATTCTGACTCCTTCTTACAGTGGCGGGACCGCTCCGGCATTTGACCGGATTCCCTATTAAGCTGTGTGAAAACAGCACCGAAAAGCAAATATTAACTTTTACAGATGTATTCTATATCTTTTTTATTATATATCTGTATAGATTAAAGTAACGGTTTTATCAAAAAAGTATCCGACAAACTTCGCCGGATACTTAGTTATTTGAAAGAAATGTTTTCCTCTTTACATACTCTTCCTCATTTATGGTGCCTTTTGCATACTCTTGTCTTAAAAGATCAATAGCTGTATCTTCTTCTTTCTTGAGTACTTCTTGTTTTTCGTGTTTTATACTCTTATTGGCAAGAAGTTTATAAAGAATGACTGAAAGTATTACAATCAGTAAAACAGCTGCAACCACTACAAAAAACATGCCTATTCCTGTCATACTGCCTGTATACCCTATATATCTGTACATATTTTCCACCTCTCTTCTCTTTGTGCTTAGGTTTATAATAAAGTATTTTCCTTAAGCAGGTCTTAGAAAAGTGTGGCAGAAGTGTATTTTTTTATAAACAATCAACAATCTTTTTAACAACCAACATCAACATATGTTCGTAGTATATAAGCATCATAAATAAACAGTTTTAATCATAATAAAAAACTTATCAACATTACTATCAACTACTTATCAACATGAACTGTCGATAACTCAAATAGCAACATTAAGTTACTAAAAACCGTTTATAACTTTTGAACATTCAAAAACTTTCAACATGTCTTTTTATATTTTATCCAAACTATAAACACTGTGTTGGTAAAAAAATATCCGGTTCATAAGTTATCAACGTCTAAAATCCTTTTTGAAAATACGTTTTAACTGTTTTTCGACAATGAACATCACTGTATCATCAGCTTCTTCTTATATATACATAAACAAAATAAAATTACTGACCAAGAAAATAGACACTATAATAATAATCATAAAGTCTCTGATAAATCAGTTCAAGCATTATCGAACAGTAAAGCGTAGAACCTCTTACGGTAAGAAGATCCATATCACTGAATATATCTTCTTTTCCAAAGGAATTTCCAAGATAGTAGGAAGATATAAAATCAAAAGTATATCTATCAACTTTTCTATTACCAAATTCAGGATAATCAATTTCTAAAAGATCAGCATCTATCAGAATATGGGATAAACCCATAGAAACAGCATAGGCATAATTACCCTTTTGCTCTACACGAAAAGAAAAAGGAACCAGTCTTGATTCTGCAACAAGAAAAGCAAGTATAAGCTCAGCTGGAATATCATAAATAATAACCTTTTGTTTAAAAAAACTTTCCATAGGAACTACAGGACTGTAAAAGGTTAAAAAACTATTACTGTATGCATATGCAACATCCACAAGATACTTTGAATAAGCATTTATATCCTGCTCAGAAAATTTTTTACCGGGAAAAATATAAGCAAACCAACTCTTAAAAGACGAAGCACTCAACTCAAAATAATAATCCATCAGCTTATTCATTCTGAAAACCAGATCGGTACGTTCAGGATAATCATCTTTAAGAACCGGATTATACTTAAGCTTATACAACTCTCTGTAATAAGTATTATCTACAGGAACAAGCTCATCGAAATAATCAAGCATGCCACTGGATTTACAGTTAGAACGGGCATCAATAAAAGACTCGAATATCCTGCTAACATATTCTTTTACGTCATCTCTATAGTTTAAAACCTCAGGTTGTTTTTCAACAGGCTTGGTTTCTGTTGGTTTTGGGGCAGTTGTCGGAGTAGATGCGGATGTTACAGTACCAACATTTACATAAGTTTTTAAGTCTTTAACCTGGACAAGATTAAGTTCGCCTATAAAGTACTTGTAATATGCAAGAACAAAGTCGTCGTACGTATAACCGGATCCTTCCGAAATTGATTTTGCTGTTTCAAAAGAAAGATTATACCCTTTATTATACATTACGGCCATGTATCGTATGAAATTATCCCTTTCTGTCGGATGTGAGAATATAGCCCGAGGATCTCTGAAACTTATCACCTGATTTTCCGCATCGTTTGAAAAAACAATGGAGAAGAATACCAAAAATATAGCTGCAAAAAACAAAAATTTTTTCAAAAAACACCTCCGAACAGATTAAAAACTATCTTTATAAGCGATAAGCTTTTGATAAAGCAACTGTGTGAATATCGAAGAATAAAGCAGAGATCCTCTTACGGTTAGCAGGTCATAATCACTGAAGTAAGTTTTCTGCTTAGCCGTATTGCCAAGATAACGACTTGATATAATATCAAAGTTACGTCCGCCGGCACTGTCATCTCCAATATCAGAATAAATTGCAGATATTTCAAGAAAATCTGCATCTATAAGAGTATGTGCAAGTCCGAATGAGACAGCATATATTTTCGAAGATGAGATCTCTGCCCTGAACGATCCGGGAAGAAGTCTTGATTCCTGAACAAAAAAAGCAAGAATCATTTCTACCGGTATATCCTTTATTATAACACTTGAACGAAAAAATGAATCGTCTATACTGCTTGTAAATGAAAGGTTCGATCCTGTATAGGCATAAGAAAGGTCAACAAGCATTTCTGAATACTTTTGGGTATCAAAGGTATCAACGGATTCGGTAAATACTGTTGCAAAATGTGTTTTGAAAAATAAAGAGCTTGTTTTATAGTAATCAAGCAGATCCTTTACTCTGGTGACAAGGAAGGTACGATTTGAAAAAGGAATTACAGCAGGATTAAAATCATTTCTATGGGCAGCTCTGTATGCATTTGCTTTCACAGGAACCTCATCATCAAACTTATTAAAAATACCTTCTCCGTTTTGGTTTGACAAGGAACCTGAAAGTTGTGAATAAATATCTTTTATGTAATCAGCTACCCTTGAATCATAATTATCGCTTGCTCTATCTTCAGAACGTGTTTTTATACTGTCTAAGGTTACCTCTCCATTTAGGTACTTATAAAAAGCAAGTACGTTGTCGTCGGCTGTATACTTAGGATCATCGGCAAATCCTTTAATCTGTTCGAAGGTATAGTTGTAACCTTTATTGTATGCTGTATAAGCATATCTGACAAGCTTCTCTTCCTGGGTTTTGGTAAGACCCTTAAAATTTTCTTCTTCAGGTTTTTTTATAATGTTTATTAACATATCGCACGAAGAAAAAAAATTCTTTTCATTTTGCCCACGTCCCTTTCTATTATTTTTAAAACAATGATTTTCCAATGGTCATTATAATTATAGCAAATTTAATAAACCCTTCAAAGTTTTAAATTAATATATAGTATAAGGGGAAAATGAAGGTGATGGAAAAAATGAATAAAAATAATATACCCATAATGATTGTTCTTGTTTTTATGTGTCAATTCCTTTATGCCGGTGACGTTAAGTATGTATATACACCTGCAGGTCCCGAGGGGATGATTATATATGATGCTTCAGATATCTCGCAGATGAAGGTTGTGAGTACATTCAACCTTGGAGGATATGTAAAAGATCTTGCGCCGGGAGAAAAGGTTGTATACGCTATTGCTGATAACGTTGGAGTTGTCTGTATTGATATTTCTAATGTTCTTAAACCAAGAATTATAGGAAAATTGAATTTTGCCGATGTCCTTAGAAAAATAGAGATTTCAACAGAAAAAGCTTACATAGACTATTATGACAGTATTCTTGATAAAAGCGGAATTGCAGTTATAGACATAAAAGACCCTAGGAACATGAAGTTTTTATATGAAATATTTGAAGAGGACTATGTTTCCTCTTATGTGGTAAACGGTGATTACATATATCTTTCAGATGGACGTGAAGGTCTCAAGGTAATTCAAGCGTACGATGATACATATAAAGTGGTCAGCCGTTATAAAATTAATTCTTCAAAGCTTTTTTACAATAATAATATGCTTTTTGCCGGGGAAATAAACAGCGCTATATATATCTTTGACGTGACTGATCCTAAAAAGCTGCTATTCAAAAGCAAGTACAGTTTTCCAAGGGATTTTTCGGAGCTTGCCATGGATGGTGACAGACTTTTTGTTCTTTGCAAAGAGCAAGGATTATATATGTTCAAGGTAAATTATGAAAGTGGAGTAAACTATCTTACAAAGTTATACTCCGATGATATAAAAACTTTCTACATCAGCGGAAATATGTTGTTGCTGCTAATAAATTCAGATTTGGAACGTGAAGACGGACTTGTTGTACTGGATATTTCAGATATTTATTCACCATCAATAACAAAACAGGATTTTTCATTTATAAACGGAGAGGCAAGAGATATCGTTGTATACGGTAAATACGCTTATATAGCTGATTCTAATAAAGGAATCAAAATATACGATGTATCAAACGTTAAAAAATCGAAGTATGTAAAAACAGTTGATGACACAGGCAGCTTTGAGGCACTTTTTCTTGAAGGAAAGAGGCTTTATGCTATGCTTGACAGATCCGGAATAAGTATATACGATCTGTCCGACCCGCTTACTCCAAAAAAACTTGGATATGTTGCTGAAGCAACATTGAAAAATAGTATTTATTTAAAAGCAGACATGTTGTTTATGGCACAAGGCAATACTGTAAAGGTGTACAATGTATCCGACCCTGAAAACATAAAACAGATTTCCAGCATCACTGATATAAGTGAAGTGAATAACGGAGAGATCATAAAAAATATAAGAATAAGCGACAAGTATCTTATACTTTCAGGTTACAGAACCAGCTCAGGCGGAATAAAGTCGGGCTTCATAAAAATATTTGATATATCAGAAGTAGAAAAACCTTTATGTATTAAAAGATTTCAGGATATAGGAATCGGATGGGTAAGTCCCGTAAGCTCTCCATACTTCGATCGCTATTATCTATATATGGGACTTACAGATATACAAGGTTATGAACGGATGAAAGCCTTTACTGTTTTGGATATTTTTGATATGAGAACTATGAAGGTTATAGGCAGCGCTGATTATGAAGATAATATAGGAAAAAAGTACACTATAGGAGTTCAGGATCTTGAAATATACAACAACTATGCCTTGCTGGCCTGTGGTGAAGACGGAATAAAAATATTCAATATAAGGGATCCAAAAAAGCCATTTTATGTTACTTCTGTAAAAACAGGAGGATTTGCCTCAAGTATATTTGTGAAATCGAATTACGCATATGTGGCAGACGGAGAAAACGGTTTTTTCATTCTGGATATAAGAAATCCCAATAATCCAATAATTTCATACGATGCTTTATGGATAAACATGAAGAAGATAAAAAGCTGAGAGAGTTTAACTTCTCAGCTTTTTTTAATACTTTCCAACCGGAGCCATGTATATTACAAATTCTTCTTTTCCGTCAGCTTTTATAAAATTATCCATAAGCTTTTGAGAGTAGGCGCCTATGGCACATGTTCCGCAGGTTATATTTTCACATGCAAGATAAAGATTCTGACAGACATGTCCGGCATCCAGAAGAAGCAGTTTATAAGAGCTTTTAGCATATCTCCATTCCATTCTGTACGGAATAACGCTCCAGATAAAAGTAACTGCAGATTCGCCTGCCATATGCTGACCATAGCAACCTTCGATAATTTTTTGCGAAAGATCAGGCTGAGTATAAGAAAGAAACAGCTTATGCTCTATCGGAAGATATCTGTAAACACCTTCTTCAAAGCCTTCAACATTTCTAATATAAAGGTATGTTTCAAAAGCATGCCTTGCGCCTGCCGAAGGAACTGTTTTCAAAGATGCGTATCCGTTTCTTATGATCTCTTTTATACCCTGAGTACTCCACAGAAGAAATGAAAGCTCATTTAAAGACAAAGGAGTGTTCTTAAAAGCTCTTCTGCTTTTTCTGTTTTTCAGCAGCTCAGTCAGTGAAAGACTCGGAACCTTGAACTCTTGCGGAGAAACAAGGTCAAAGAGCCTGCTTTCCTGCGGATAAGGCTTTTCCAAAGGCGGCTGAGGTATCTTTTTTTGCTGGTCTGTTTCCTCGTCATATTCATCAAAAATCTCGTTGCTGACAAATTTACGCATTTGTTCGATATTAAGTCGGATAAAAATCCCTCCCTTAAAATAATATATATTTTCCCATAAAAAATTTATACAGATAAAAGTTCCGATGCATTTAAATTATAGCAAAAGTCAAGTTATAATATCACTATAAAAACCATAAAGTATACCCGGAGGAAAACATAAATGAAAACACCAGATAGAAAAACCGCTCACGATATACTCAATCAAGCTTCAAAAATGAATCCGGGAAAGTGGATCGAGCATTCAAAAAACACAGCTTATGCCGCTGAGAAAATAGCCGGAAATATAAAAGGATTAGATCCGGAAAAAGCGTATACAGCAGGTCTTTTGCATGATATAGGAAGACGCGAGGGAGTTAGGAATCTTCATCACATAATCTGCGGGTATGAGTATATGATGTCACTTGAATACGATGGAACAGCCAAAATATCTATGACGCATTCCTTTGCTCTTAAAAATCTGAACACTTATCTTGGAGAGTACGATTGTACCGATGCTGAGCTTGATTTTATACGTACATATATTGAAAATGTACAGTACGACGATTACGATCTTTTGATACAGCTTTGCGACTGTCTTGCACTTGCGGACGGGCTTTGCATAATTGAACAGAGACTCGTTGATGTAGCCATGAGATATGGATTTAATGAACTTACTATTCCAAAATGGAAGAAGATATTTGAAATAAAAACATATTTTGAGAAAATAATAGGCACAAGCATATACGATGTTTTGGGTATAATGGTCCGTCAGATGAAATAAATCTTAATATATGTTAAAGTTATAAAAAAAAGAATAGTATATAATATAGAAAGAAAACAAAGAAGTGCTGCATGCTTAGCTATAGGCGGACTGATATTAATGAGGCTGGATATAATAGGCTGTTGCGGAGCTTATCCCGGCAATGGTAAACCATGCTCGGGATATCTGATTACACAGAATGAAACATCTATTCTTCTGGACTGTGGCAGCGGAGTGCTGACAAAAATATATGAGCATATTGACCCAAACATAATAAATCATATTATCATAACGCATTTTCATGCAGATCATTTTTCGGATATTTTCTGCATGCAGCATCTTAGTCTTGTAGCAATGCAGCTTGGAAGGAGAAAAGAACCGTTAAGAATATATGCTCCTGCCGATGATGAGTACTTTGAAAAAATGAAGTATGAACAGGCATCTGTTGCTTTTGAAATCAATTCTCTTAACACGTTGGATATAGATTCAATTCATGTCTCGTTTCTCAAGAACAGCCATGTTAAAAGTGCTTATGCTGTAAAAGTTTTAAGCGGTCAAAGCTCATTAGTTTATACTTCTGATACACAGTGGTGTGACGAACTGGTTGACTTTGCGCGAGATTGCGATGTCCTTCTGTGTGAGAGTTCATTATACAATGAATTTTACAATGTTGTTAAAGGTCACATGACAGCCGGTGAATGCGGACTGCTAGCAGCAAAATGCAGAGTAGGCAGATTAGTTCTTACTCATCTTCCGCATTACGGAGATCATAAGGTTCTGGCTGTACAGGCACGTGAAAAGTATAATGGGCCTGTCATTCTTGCAGAGAATATAAGATATTTAGATATATAAATTCTTTATTAGGAGGGATCATATGAAAAAAATAAGACTTCTATTAGTAGTTATTATGATAATGCTTCCTGTTTTTATCTTTTCAGCCAAAGTAGTGGTAAGAGTTCCTCAGGATCCTGACTTTCTTGATCCCCACAAAGCCGCTGCCTCAGGAACTGAAGAAATGATGTTCAATGTTTTTGAAGGGCTTTTGAAGGCAGATTCCAACGGAAATGTAGTGCCTGCTGTTGCGGAAAGATACAGTGTTTCTCCTGACGGACTTGTGTATACTTTCAAGCTCAGAAAAGGAATAAAATTCCACAACGGAGCACTTGTGACTGTTGATGATATAATCTACTCTCTTGACAGGCTGCGCGGCGCAAACAACGAGAAACCTCTTTCTTCCACTTTCAGCAGTTTTATAAAAGATGTAAAGGCTACTGATAAAGAAACGGTTGTGGTCAGCATGAAAGAACTGAACACATCCTTTATAACCAACTTCACTGTTGCTATAATTCCCAAAAATAATATCGATCCGAATAAAAATCCTATAGGCACAGGTCCTTTTAAATTTAAGGAATATCTTCCCGGACAGAGAGTAGTCATCCAAAAATTCTCTGATTATTGGAAAAAAGGTGTTCCCATGATAGATGAAGTAGAGTTCAGGATAATAACGGATGACCAAGCTGCTTTATTGGCGTTGCTTTCCGGTGAAATAGACATGTCTCCCAGAATAGATGTACTTCAGCTTGATCTTCTTTCTGACAACTTCCAGGTAATAAAGTCCGAACAGAATATGGTTCAGCTACTAGCGCTCAATCATCATAACAAATACTTTTCCGATGTGAGGGTGAGACAAGCTATAAACTATGCTGTAGACAAGGATGAAATAATAGACGCAGTTGCATTGGGATATGGTACTAAGCTCGGTTCCAATATGAGCCCTGTTATGAAAAAATACTATCGTCAGGGGCTGGAGAATTACTACCAGAAAGACATAGCAAAAGCAAAGGAACTTCTCAGACAGGCAGGTTATCCAAACGGATTTAAGACAACCATAACAGTTCCTTCAAACTATAAGTTCCATGTTGATACCGCTCAGATTATTGTAGAGCAGCTCAAAAAAATTGGAATAATAGCAGAAATAGAACAGGTAGAATGGGGAGTATGGCTTGAACGGGTATATGCCAACAGAAAGTATGAATCCACAATAATCGGACTTACAGGTAAACTAAGTGCCTACGATATACTAAAGAGATATGTATCGGACTTTTCAAGAAACTTCTATAACTATTCAAATCCTTTGTATGATGATATAATAAAACAGGCAATAAAAGAAACAGACGATGAAAAAGCAACAGAACTTTACAAACAGGCACAGGAAATTCTTACCAAAGATGCAGTTGCTGTTTACATAATGGATCCGAACTTTATAAATGTCATGAAAAAGGAGATTAAAGGATATACTGTATATCCTCTTTATATACAGGATATGTCGGTTATATATACTGCCAAATAGGAGATTTTAAATGTATTTTTATCTGAAAAAAGGATTTTCCATGATTATTACAATACTTGCAGTCACTGTAATTACTTTCGTATCTTTTCAGATTATTCCGGGTGATCCGGTTTTGTCAAGACTTGGAGTTGATGCAGACCAGGCACAGATAGAGGCTCTGAAGGAAGAATTAAATCTTAATAAACCCTTGGCCACAAGATATTTTATCTGGCTTAAAGGTGTTTTTACAGGTAATATGGGACAGTCGTTCAGATACTCTGTCCCTGTTTCTGATCTTATCCTCAGCAGAATTTCAGTTACTTTCATTCTTGCACTTATCTCACTTTTGTTAATAATTTTTGTGGGAGTTCCCCTTGGAATAGTAAGTGCCAGATATAACAACAAGATACCGGGACTGTTTATATCCTTTATTTCACAGATAGGTATGGCAGTTCCGTCGTTTTGGACAGGCATACTGCTTATGTTTCTTTTTGGTATAGTTCTAAAGTGGTTTTCGATAAGCGGTTATGTATCCTGGAGTGAAAATCCTTTGCTGTGCATAAAATCACTGACTCTTCCGGCGGTATCCATAGCAATACCAAATATAGCAACAGTTATAAGATATATGAAAAATATGGTTCTGGATGAGATGAAAAAGGAGTATGTCAAGACTGCATACTCCAAAGGGCTCTCAACATCACAGGTTCTTTCAAGACATATACTAAAGAATGCAATAATTCCTGTAATAACCATACTTGGGATGATTACCGCAACTATTCTGGGAGGAAGTATAATAATAGAACAGGTATTTTCTCTTCCCGGCATCGGACGGTTACTTATAAATGCCATTACTACAAGAGATCTTCCGCTTGTTCAGGGCATAATAGTATACATATCGGTGATGATAGTAATAATAAATTTTATTATTGATATTTTTTATACGATAATTGATCCGCGTATAAGATTCAACTAGGTGAAGCATGAAAAAAACCAACATAACAATCGGGGCAGTCATACTAATATTTCTTCTGGCTATGATGACGGTAAGTATTTTCTATACTCCGTATCCAGTTACACAGATGAACATTAAAGAAAGATTCAGTCCGCCTTCTCCTAAACATTTC
This sequence comes from uncultured Petrotoga sp., assembly GCA_937871925.1. Classification (GTDB taxonomy): domain Bacteria; phylum Thermotogota; class Thermotogae; order Petrotogales; family Petrotogaceae; genus UBA5851. Next base: position 160 of record CALMRR010000368.1, on the reverse strand, counting down.
TTTGGAACTGACAACTTCGGGCGTGATATACTATCAAGAGTTATGAGCGGCTCACAGACCGCTTTTTTTGTGGGAGCACTCGCCGTTTCCATCGGATTAGTCTTCGGAGTGCTTATAGGAGCACTTAGTGGATATATAGGCGGGATTTTTGATGAAATAA
>CALMRR010000367.1 GCA_937871925.1 uncultured Petrotoga sp. | reverse complement strand
ATTTCACATTGATACGCATAAAAACTATGCTACGGTATGTGATTATGATGGTAAAGTAACTGTATTTGATATTTATACTCTTGAGTCCTTCAGTTATTCCTCATGTGTGAGACCTATGGCAGGATTTTTCAACGGAGAATACCTTTATGTTATAGACAATTACAGGAAAGAAGTTCTAAAACTACGAGGAAACACCGTAATAAAAAGGGTCTCTCTTGGATCTAACCCCGTTAACATGAAAACTATTGATAATAAAATTTTTATATCTGCTTTTGACCCTGACAAATTATTTGTATTTGATAAGAACCTTTCACTTATCCAGAGCATCGACCTTTCAGTTAAGAGCCCTTTTCTTCAAATTGCCGGAAAAGATCTGTATATACCGATGAGAGAAAACACCAAAGACAATACAATAACAACAAGATTTCTTTTTTACAATGCAACGGTAGGCTCTTATATAGTAAACTATCAGAACATACGTTCGCCTATAGATATTCTGGAGTACAATAATAGACTTTTCATAGCTTCATACTATAATGGTAAGATCTATGAAAACCTTGTTTCAGGACAGAAAGAAGTAGCAACTTTTGGTGGATATCTTATAAACATTGAGCTTTTCAACAGTTATATAGTAGGCAACTCTCTTTTTGGAGGGATATACTTCTACGATATAGAAAAAAAAGGAATTGTACGAATGCTTGAGGACATACCTATTGTTGACATAGCTGTTTCTCCCTCCAAAAACTATATTTTTGCACTTTCAAGTATAGAAAATAAGCTCTTTATAATAAAGGACTTCCAAGTATATCAGGAAATAAAACTTGATAATTATCCCATTGATGTGGAAGTTCCTGATGAAAGTGTAATCATCGTCCTTTCTACTCAAGCAGGGAAGGTACAGGTTATAAGAAAGTTCTGAGGTTTTGCTCTATCGTCTGAACTGCTTCAGAAAGCTTTTTTCTGTAAACTGCTGCGGTTTTTTGAGGATCGTAATTTAGAGCTTTCATATATGCATAGGCTCCCGGAATATCCGAAAGTTTTTTATAAAAGTAATCGTACTCAGGACAGATATTTTTTACAACTCTTCTGTTCTTTGCACTGGCACTGACTAGTACAGGTACACCAAAATACATAGGTACAACAGCACTATGAAGTCTGTCAGAAATTACAAGCTTGGAGTTTATCAAAGTAGATTGGATCTTTTTGTTGTCTCCGGTTGGGAAAGGCACACTCCAGTCAGATACGCTTCTGAGATAATCCACAAATTTGAAGGATATCTCAGAGTCCTGGTTGGAATTGATTGCCAGAGTATTTATATTTCTATTATCTATTTCCAAAAATTCATATAGCGGCATAAAGTCATCGTAATCTTTTTTTATACAGATACTGGTTATATCTGTGGTCTGAGCCCGCAGTCCTATATCGCTTATTGCATAGGGAGCGATATCGACTATGTTAAAAGAACTTTTACAGTATCTCCGAGCATATCTAAAAGATGCCTCATCCCTGTAAAACCCATATATTTGTGCATTCTCGGTTTTTAAAAGAGACTTCAGAAGCTTATTGGCAAATTTATTTTTTATAGGTCCAAATCCTTGGGAAATAAGAAATAGAGGTTTCTTGTACTTAATAGCTTTTTTTGCTATATAATAGTAATAAAGAAAACTCTTAAGAGATGTTTCTGTTTGGAAAAGGTTGCCTCCTCCGAAAATGACCAAGTCGCTGCTCTTTATTGAAAGAACAATATTATAAAGATCAAATTTTTTTATATCAGTTACTTTGTAGCTTATGGGAGTTTCTATTTTCAAGAGATTATCAGAAGGAATGATTACCTCTCCCTGGAAGTTCAAATCATTTAAAATTTTGAGCATACTGTTGAGCAAAAGCTCATCACCAAAGTTATTGTACCCATAGTATCCTACAAGAAATATTTTCCCCATTTAAACCTCCGACTTTTTTAGGAAAATCTATTTTGAATATGGAAATATCAGTTAGGAGGGATAGACATGTTTGACTTAACTTTTTCGATACTTCCGCAGGCCATGAATGCGGCATCAGTCAGAAATTCTGTTATAGCACAAAATATAGCTAATCAGAGCACACCTGACTATAAAAGAAAGTACGTTACATTTGAGGAAGAGTTTCAGAAAGCCCTTGGAAGTTCTGATGAGATAGCTCTCAAGACCAACAAACCCTCACATATAAATAATACACCATCTTTGACGCAAGTTCAACCACAGATTTTGAAAGATACTTCCAGATCAAACAGAGAAGATGGAAATAACGTTAACGTAGATGTCGAATCAGTAAATATGTATATAAACGGTATGTACTATAACGGACTTACCCGTCTTATGAACTATTCGATTCAGCGGTATAATACTGTCATAAAAGGAGTGCGATGATAAATGGAATCCTTCTTTAGATCTATGAATGTAGCAGCAAGCGGCATGACAGCCGAAAGAATGCGGTTTAATGTTATAGCTCAAAATATAGCCAATGCCGAAACCACAAGAACCGAAGATGGCGGTCCGTACGTACGAAAGTACGTTACCTTCCGTGAAATACTCGATAGTAGGTTCAACGATGATGACGCAAACAGTTTTTCAGGTGTTCAGGTCGATTCTATTGAGGAAGATCCTGCTCCTTTCAGGCTTGTGTATGATCCTACACATCAAGATGCCGATGCTGATGGTTATGTTAGATACCCAAATGTTGTAGCGCTTAAAGAAATGGTTGATATGATGACTGCTCAAAGGGCATATGATGCTAACACTGCTGTAATTTCAACTGCACGTTCAATGTTTAATTCTGCTTTGAATATAGGAAGACAATAGGGGGTGAAAAGAGATGATCGAAAGAATAAACGGTCTTAAAGGACTTCACAATCTTGAAATACAAAAAAACCAAAAAACTACTGGTCAGAACGATCTTAATTTCTCTCAAATGCTTAAAGATGCCATCAATGAAGTTAATGATCTTCAAGTTAAATCCGATAAGATGACTGCAGACTATGCGGCAGGGCGTATAACTAGTATTGAGCAGGTTACTGTTGCAGCTGAAAAAGCTTCGCTTTCATTAAAGCTTACAACAGAAGTAACCAACAAAGTTATAGAGGCATATAAGGAGATTATGAGGTTGCAGTTATGAATGAAATAAAATTGAACTCTTTAATAAATGCAGTGGATAGCTTTTTCAAAAAAAATCCCGATGCTGATTTTGACAAGCTTGACCTTTTTCTTAAAGAAAATTATGATCAGACAGATATTGATGCTTACTACGAAATGTTGGGACAAACTCTGGGTTCAATGGATGGCGTTATGGAAAATCCAATGAATGCATTCCTTGAAGGTCCTAAAGAAAAAGTGAAATCATATCCGGGAGTTACAGTGGTTGAGTTTCCTATGGAAGAACGTCTTCGTTCGCTTGCAGTAAAGGAATGGGAAATATGGGAAAAAGATATTTCAGAGTTTGATCATATATATGATTCAACTGAAACATTTTTTGTTTTAGAAGGAAGAGCTTTGCTTGAATTTAAGACTCACAAGGTAGAAGTAGAAGCAGGCGATCTTGTTCAAATAGAAAAAGGCGCAAAATGTCATTGGAATATCAAGGAACCTGTAAGAAAATACTATACGTTTGATATAAAAGAAATATAGAGGATTTAAATCCTCTATATTTCTTTTATATCACCAATATAGGCATATTATGACATATATCCTTTAAGGGGGTGTTTAATAATGGATGAGTTTAAGTATGTTTACGGACCAGTTCCTTCAAGAAGACTTGGAATATCTCTAGGGGTTAGTCCTATACCTAAGAAAACATGTAACTACTCCTGCATATATTGCCAACTGGGAAGAACAACCCGGATGATTAATCATAGACAGCTTTTTTATCCAGTTGATAATATTATTGCAGAGTTGAAAACATTTTTCCAGAAAAATATAAACTATGATGTTATAACAATAGTTGGAGAAGGTGAACCAACATTATACTCAGGTCTAGGGCAACTCATTGAAAAATTACATAAATTAACTAATAAACCAATAGCAGTAATAACCAACGGCTCTCTTCTATACGACCCTGATGTTCAATCTGACTTAATGCAGAGCGATATACTTCTTCCCACACTTGATGCTTATGATGAAAAGTCTTTTAAAAAAATAAACAGACCCTATTCAAGCCTTAATTATTATAAAGTTCTTAACGGTCTTGAAGATTTTTCCAGAAAATATAAGGGACAGTTATGGCTTGAAATAATGTTTATGAAAGGTATTAATGATGACCCTAATACAATTATAAAATATTCAGAGATTCTTAAAAAAATTAAATATGAAAAGCTTTACTTAAATACGCCTGTTCGTCCTCCTGCAGAAATCGATGTATTTGCATTGGATCATGAAAAAATGAAGCATATTGCCGAAATATTGAATGGGTTTTCAATTGATCTCTTAAGCTCACACGGATTTTATAGTGAGATAAAAAACGATTACGAAGCATTTGTAAGTATAATAAAACGTCATCCTATGAATCAATTTGAAATTGAAGAATTTCTTAAATCCCGCGGAAATTCTTTTCCTGAAAAATTTATGGAAACTCTTGAAACCGATACATCACTTGCTATAATTGAATATAAAGGTTATCGCACTTATAGATTAAAATAACCTACAGGAGGGATTTTTGTGTTCAGAAAAATGCGGAGAATCAATCAGTTACTATCTGACCAAGAAACTCAGGACGTTCTCAAACGTTGCACACATGGAGTTCTAGCCTGCTTAGGCGATGAAGATTATCCATATGCCGTTCCATTGAGTTTTGTCTATTTTAACAATAAAGTTTACTTTCATTCTGCCAAACAGGGACATAAAATAGATGCTGTCTCTAAGAATTCTAAGGTTTCATTTTCAGTAATAGACGAAGATACTGTGGTAAGTAAAGAGTACACAACCTACTTCCGAAGTGTCATTATCTTCGGTAAAGCCAGGATAGTTCATGGAGAAGAAAGAACCGAAGCTTTCATGGCACTCATTGAAAAGTATTCAGGTGACCAGCCAGAAGAATCAAAACAAAAAGAAGCAAACAGTTGTTTGCAATCGCTTATATTAGCTGTAGATCCAGAATACATAACCGGCAAACAATCTATTGAATTTGTTAGAAATCAAAAAAGACAGTCATAAAAACCGTGTTAATTTACTGGATAGTGCATTACGAGAAAATGCTGTGTAAGTTTCGGAACACAGTTTGATACTAATATTTTAAATCTTTTTATTGAAATACTAAGTATTTAGCCTCTCATGATGGCTTTTGCTTGATATCGCATTATATTTTACTAAGTTTTACGATTATTATCATGAAGTAATCCTTTTGCTTAACATAAAAAAAGTATAGTAGATATACCAATTTATTGGTATACAAAAGTTTAATTAACTTTTGTCTTACACTGCATGAGGAGATGAGGAATAAGTATGGATTTTTTTGAATTAGCTAAAAGCAGATGCACAACAAGAGGATTTAATGAAAGGACAATACCTGATGAAGGTCTAATGAGAATCCTCTCTATAGGACGTGTTGCTCCCAGCGCATGTAACAAGCAACCCCAAAGGATTTTGGTAGTAAGAGAACCTCAAAATATTCTTAAAGTGAAAAAAGCATACAATACTTTTGGTTCAAAATGTGTGCTTATTGTTTGCCGTGATACCCGCGATTCTCTTGTACGCCCTTACGATCAAAAATGCTCAGGTGACCTGGACATCGGAATCGTTTGTGATCATATGATGCTTGCTGCCCGAGAACTTGGAATAGGAAGCGTTATGGTAGGTCTTTTTGATCCGTATATAATAAGACGTGAGTTTGAGATTGCTGATTACATAATTCCAACTGCATTACTGATTCTTGGATATCCTCGTGATGGTTTCCTGAGTCCTCAGCGTCATGATACACAACGTAAACCACTTTCAGATACTGTAATGTTTGAAAAGTTTTCTTTAAATTGTTAAGAAACTTTGAAAACCACGAAAGATTGCTGTACTCTACTTTTTTATACTTATTTTTTTTAATTACGTTGAAACCTTTGGCACAGCTATCCTCAGAACTCGAATTAACGTTAAAACAATACAAGTTATAGCATTTTAAAACAGTTCTCACTTCAAGTTGAAGTGAGACCTGCCTTTTGATACTACTCTATGTATAACCGTACTCTTTTTTATGTTTTTTTAAAAGATATACTGAAAATACCATCGTAAAAAATTCTGAAACCACTGGTGCCATCCAAACTCCTTCAATTCCAAAAACAAAAGGCAGCATCATTATCATACCTGCTCCCAGAACTAAAGAACGCAAGAAAGATATTGCCGCGGAGGCTTTTCCGTTGCAAAGGGCGGTAAAAAAGGAAGAAGCAAATATATTAATCCCTGATACGATAAAAGACAAAGCAAAAATCCTAAATCCAGAAAACGTCATCTGCTCGAGCACAGCCGATCCGGAGCTAAATGCTCTTAGAATTGGTTTAGAAAAAACTTCAGATATGATGAACATGGCGACTGATACCGACAAAACTATTCCTAAACATTTTTTGAAAAGATTCTTAAGCTCGTCGATGTTGCCTGCTCCATAATGAAAGCCTATAACAGGAGCACTTCCCATTGAAAACCCTATCAGTACCGCAACAAAAACAAAGTTTACATACTGCATTATGGTTATGGCTGCAACTCCCGTTTCACCCGCCAACCTCATCAATTGAGTGTTAAAAAGGAAAGACGTTATTGATGCTGATATGTTTTAGACCATTTCTGATGAACCATTTGCAGCACTATGGAGAAAAGCTTTTAAATAGAATTTCGGCTTGCAGAAGGATAATCTGCTCTTATTAGGAACTAAAAAATACAGTATCGGAACTATACTGCTTAAAAGATATCCGCATAATGTCGCTACCGCTGCACCGCGAAGTCCCCAATGGAATACCCCAATGAAAAGCCAGTCAAGAAAAATATTGGTTACTCCCCCTAATATGGTAAGCAAAAGTCCCAGATGTGGCTTTTCGGCAGTAATCATAAATGGTTGGAAGAAAACTTGGAGCATAAAAAAAGTATTCCCTATAAGACATATGGTTGCATAGTTTACACAGTGTTCTATAAGAGCATCATTTGCTCCCAGAAAATAACATATCGGTCTTATAAAAATAAGACATGATGTCAAAAGGACTATTCCAATAACGAAAATGCTTATTGTCAGCATAGTGAAGTAACCTTTTGCTTTTTTGACATCTCCCTGTCCAAGAGTATTAGCTACTTCCGCACTGCCTCCAGAACCAAGCATGAATCCAAATGAGCCTAATACCATGAGTAAAGGCATAACTACACTTATCGAGGCCATTGCCTCAACCCCTACGTATCTGGAGATAAACAGTCCGTCAACAACACTATAGATAGAAGTAAAAACCATCATGATGACAGATGGCAAAGTAAACCTGAGAAGTTTTCCTGTAGTAAAATGATCTGAAAGTCTTATATTCATAACAATACCTCTGTATTTAAGTTAACCTTTAAAAAATCGGATAAGAGACTGAGCGCACTCAGCATCTTATCCGGTTTATTAATTGCGATTAATATCCTCCGATGTTCAAACCTGCCTATCCAAAAATGAATCCGCCTGTTTTTGTAACAAGTCCCTATATCTTCTTGAGCTATCTATTAGCCCTTTTCTTTCTCTGTCGGACATTTTTTCAAAAGTTGCCATTTCCATTTCAAAAACAGTATCAATATATTTCTTAGAAAATTTTTCTCCATTTTCTGTCAGTAAAATTTCTTTGCTCCTTTTGTCTTCTGGAAACTCTGCAAGCATTATGAGTCCTTCTTTCTCCAAATACTTAAGCCCGGAATTAACCGTCTGCTTGCTGAGCGACCACTGGCTGCATATTTCTTTTTGAGTACATCTTCCGTCCATCATTCTAATCGAATACATCACCCAATAAGCGCTTTCGGCAAGACCTGCTCTTTTGGCAAGTCTATTGTAAATTGCATCTGTTTCCTTAAATATCTGATAATACTCCATTAACTGCGTATGGACCTTTTTTTTGTCCATGTTGTCCTCCCAGACAGTCCTATTTCGGACTAAAATATAGTATACTATACTTATTAAAAATTGTCAACATCAATAGATTACTTTGCTTTTTGAATTAAATATGCGGTAAAAACAACTTAATCGACAGCTTCTTTCACCGCGCAGAAGCTGAGATATGCCTGATTACTGCTTTTGGTTCTTTTATATACACCACCGTTGTATACTATAATATATGCACACTCATTGTCGCTTGGGACAGTATCGGCTGTCCAGTAGTATATTACTTTAGAATAAATATCCCAAAGAGGAGACTCTTTATCTGGAACGTATTTATAATAAACTTTTTCTTCTTCCTTATTCCATCTTCCTTCAGAATTATTATAACGCAAAGACAACGAACTCACAGCCTCCTCTACTGTCGGAAGCCGCCATATATTTTGCGGTTCAGATGCAAGGGTTTCTCCATCCGCTGAAAGGTACATGCATATCTTACATGCTTCCTCCCATGAAACTCCTCTGTCAGGCCATCCCGGACCTCTTGGAGCCCATGAAAGCGAGTAATTAAGAGTTTTAATTGTTCTTATGCCTGAATCGTTATCGTTAACCCGTCTTGAAATTCTTACCGCCTGTGGAATAGATATAGCCGTAACTATAATCAAAGGAACAGCTATTATAAGTATATAAGCAAGTTTTTTTGGTTTAGGCTCTCCAAAATAATATAGCATTGCAAGAATAAAAAAAGGAATGACAACCATTAGTCCAACCACAGAAAAAACTGCGCCTCTGAAAAACCAAGCACTGAATACAGCCGTCAGCAGATGAACTACCAGACCTGTCCTTTTCCACCTTAAGCTGATAAGTGCCAGAACAGTAAATACCCACGCAAAAAGAAGATATTGAAATAACAGCATAAAGATATTCTCCCAAATGCTTTTTGAGTACCAACCTTCATGAAAGTTTTCAAACGCTCCCCAGTATGACCATACTCCTGAAATAATTAAAGTTATAAAAACACCGATCCAGCCAGTTGCATTTTTTGCACACTTCATTTTGCCCTCCGAAAATAAAAGATAGCTTGTATTAATTATATACTTTTAAAATTATCTTTATACTATTTTTACTCAAGACCTTATAACTTAACGAACAAAATATACTATTGCTGTAGAAATAGTATCAACTTTTTACAGTGCACTCTACTTTAATACGGAGTGTATTATATTTACAACAGCTTTGCATTGATGCAATGTTTTTGATTTTTTCATATATACAGGAGGAAAACCTGTTATGAGATATAAGTATAATGTAATTACTGTGGTCTTAATTTTTATAATCTGCTTAACAGTGGTATATTTTTACATGATATCACATAAAAAGGCAGAAAAAATCTTTTTTGACCAGACATATGATATGATATCAGATCTTAAAAAAACTTTTCTGAAAGATACGGTTGATAATTTAATAAATAGCATAGATATTGAATTGACTAATGAAACACGTCGTTATGAAAAAACCGGTCATGTAAAATTTTTAGAACTAACCTCCAGATTATCTCTGCCTGAGGAAGAGTTTTTAAGGTACGTATCACAACAGTTTTTTATACAAAACGACTCTAAATGTCTCACATACTTTATCTGGAACAAAAATTCAGGAATCGTGGTATCATGCTCTGAAGATTCTTTTGATAAAACGGTTATATACAAAATAGATGAGCTTGAAGAAAATTTTTATTCCTACGAGAGAATTGAAACTACAAATTCAGTAGTACTTTTCGGTGCAACCAAAGAGTACATAGACGATATTGTAAAGGAACGGATGAAAAACAGAATAAGAACTATGACCTTCAAAAACGATGAGTATATCTGGATCAACGAAATTTTAAATTACGACGGAGGGAAGAACTATGCCTTAAGACTTGTTCATCCCAATCTTCCGGAAACCGAAAATACTTTCCTTTCTACAGATACGAAGGATGACAAAGGCAATATGCCTTATCTTATGGAGCTTGAGGGAGTAAAAAATAAAGGACAGGTATTCTTTACGTATTACTTTAAAAAACCCAGTAGCGGTACTTCCTCAGAAAAGATTTCTTACGCACGGCTTTATAAAAAATATGACTGGGTAATCGCCATGGGCACCTATACCGACGATATGCACCAGTATATTGAAGAAACCGAGCGCAAGATACGGGATATATCTCTTAACGTCACTCTCAATACTATATGGTTTTTATTGGCAATAGTTCTGGTATGTCTGATCTTGATGGTTGCAATCAACAGATATTATTTCAGAAGATCAAACAAGGATCTGGAAAAAGAAGTAAACAGTGATATTCTTACACGTGCCTACAGTAGAAGATTTGGAATAAATGAAATGAATAAAGCTTTTTCTGATTTCTGTAAGTATGGTATCAACAGCGGCATAATGGTTTTTGATATAGACCACTTCAAGGAAGTAAACGATACTTACGGACACGATGCCGGAGATATGGTTTTGAAGGAGCTGACAAATTCTGTGCTTAGCTGTATAAGAAGTTCAGACCGATGTATACGCTGGGGCGGAGATGAGTTTATATGTGTTTTCAAAGATATTGATGCACAGGCCATGAATTACTTTGGACAAAAGATACTTGCTGCTGTTTCTTCGGTCTCAGTACATGCAAACGGTAAGGAAATCTTTGTAAATGTCTCAATGGGAATGTCTATTTTCAGAAAAACTGACAGTACTTATGATGATGCATTAAAAAGGGCAGATAGAGCTCTTTACATTTCAAAATCAAATGGAAGAAACCAGATTAATGTTTTATGATAGAATTGCAATAATCAGATTTTTTTATTTGAACTCCGGGGGCATTAATCATGAGTATAGCATCACAATGGAATATTGATCAGAAAAAAATGAATGAACTAATAAAAAAGGAAAGTACTTTTGAAGCTGGGAAAAAAATCTTGACTGCTCTGCATACATCGGTACACTTTTCAATCCATGGCGGCTTAACTATCATGGATGACCTCTGGGCTGGTCTTGAAAAAAGTGCTTTCAGCATTATGCCTACAGAAAAAGATGTAACCATAGCCTGGAACATCTGGCATATCACAAGGATTGAGGATTTAACCACAAATCTCCTCATTTCAGGCAGAGAACAAATCCTTAATGACCAATGGCTAAAAAAAATCAGAACATCAGTCACAGACACTGGTAATGCAATGACAGACGATGAAATAATTAGTTTCAGCAGAGAGATAGATCCTTGTGAGCTGAAAAATTACAGAGTAGCTGTTGGTGAAAGAACCAAAAGTATTTTGTCCGGACTAAACTTTAAAGATATGGAGAAAAAATTTGATAAAAAAGCTCTCGCTGAAATACTAAGAGTTGGGGGAGTTACAGAACATCCTGATTCAATTTGGCTTTTGGATTTCTGGGGCAATAAGAGTATTTCAGGAATTATTAAAATGCCTTTGACCCGTCACCAGATTGTCCATATCAACGATAGTTTCAGACTCAAAGATACTATTTTAAAAAGAAAGATATTTTATCGTTCCTGACTGAAGGTGAACCTCATGAATCTCAAGCAACGCATAGAAAAGCTTAAAATTAATATTCCGGCTATTTTTCTTGCCTTAGGAAAAAAGGAAACACCCGTTTGGGCTAAGATATTAGCTTGGCTAACAGTAGCATATGTCTTATCCCCCATAGATCTTATCCCCGACTTCATACCTGTTTTGGGCTATCTGGATGATTTGCTGATATTGCCTGTTTTAGTAACGCTTACGATAAAATTAATTCCTAAAGATGTTTTTGATCAATGCCTAGAGCAATCAAAAAACATCTGGAAAGAAGGAAAACCCAGTAGATGGTACTTCTCAATCGGTATAGTTATTCTGTGGATTATAATAATTTTGATTATATTGAAATTTTTTTTCTTTAAAACTTAAAAGACAGACTTCTGACTGAGTCTGTTTTTTATTTATATGAACTTAATAGATATGTAGTTCAGTCTTCATTGATTTGTATACAAGAATTTGTTAGTATATAAGTATAGTAAGAAAAACAAGATTTACAAAAAAAAGAAGGAGGTTATCATGCAGCAAGGAGATAAAAGATTTTATGGAACAGTTACAGTAAGTGAAAGAGGACAGATAGTAATTCCAGCGGAAGCAAGAAAAGATTTTAACATAAAAACAGGAGATAAGCTTCTTGTATTCGGAGATCTCAATCAAGGACTGGCGTTTGCCACAGTTGAAATAATGGCAAAAAATATGGCAGGGACAACAGAACTTTTCAGAGAAATACAAAACACCATAAAACCGGAGGAAGAGCAAAATGGTTGATATTAAAACAGAAAACTTGACTAAAAAGTATCGAAACCTAACCGCAGTAGATTCAATTGAGCTTTCAATAGAACACGGAGAACTTTTTTCTCTTTTAGGAGTAAATGGAGCTGGAAAGAGCACAACCATAAAAATGCTTACATGCTTAAGTAAGCCTACTTCAGGTAACGCATTTATTTTAGGTGAAAGTATTTTAACCAATCCCTTTTTTATAAAAGAAAAGATTGGAGTTTCCCCGCAGGAAACAGCTGTCGCTGCAAATCTAACCGTACGGGAAAATCTTGAGTTCATTTCTGGCATTCACGGCAGTAACAACAGCTTATCCAAGGAAAAAGCCGCTCAGATGATCAAAAAATTTCATTTTGCTAAGTATGAAAATATTCGTTCCAAAAATCTTTCTGGCGGATGGCAGCGTAGGCTCAGTATAGCCATGGCTCTTATCTCAGAACCAAAGATTCTCTTTCTTGACGAACCTACTCTGGGACTTGATGTTATTGCACGCAGAGAGCTTTGGGATGTAATAAGTGATCTTAAAGCAACAACAACCATAATACTTACCACACATTATCTTGAAGAAGCACAGGCTCTTTCAGACAGAATCGGGATTATGTCCGGCGGTAAGCTGACAGCAGTTGGTACAGTTGAAGAGATAATTAAAAAGAGTGGGAAAAAGAATTTTGAAGAAGCATTTATAACACTTGCTGGGGAGGAAACCAAACAATGAAAATACTTGTCTTTGCAAAAAGAAATTTTAAAGAAATTGTAAGAGATCCCATGAATCTCTTTTTTGGAATAGGTTTTCCTGTACTCCTTCTAATAGCACTCAATACTATGGGAAAAAATATACCGGGTGAACAGTTTACTTTAAAACAGCTTACTCCAGGCATAACTGTTTTCGGTCTCTCTTTTATGTCGCTTTTTTCAGGAGTACTGCTGGCAAAAGACCGAAGCAGCTCATTTCTGATGCGTCTGTTTACTTCTCCTCTAAAATCACATGATTTTATATGGGGATATCTGCTTCCCCTATTTCCTATGGCTTTTATACAGGGTGTCATTTGTTTTATTGCCGCTGTGCTGATGGGACTTGATTTTAATTTGAATTTAGTTCTGTCTTTTATTACTCTTATTCCGACTTCCTTTCTTTTTATAGGAATAGGGCTGGTCTGCGGAGTTATATTCAACGACAAACAGGTTGGCGGAATTTGTGGCGCACTTCTTACAAATCTCACCGTATGGCTAAGCGGTGCATGGTTTCCTGTTGAAATCGTAGGTAAAACTTTTAAAAATGTTGCTATGATGCTGCCTTTCATCCATTCTGTAGAAATTTCAAGAGATGCACTTAATGGAAGTTACCAGAACTTTTTTATCCATCTTATTTGGATTCTTGGTTATACAGTAGTTTTTCTAAGTCTAGCCATCTTTCTATTTAATAGAAAGATGAACAAAGATTGACCTAGTAAAATAAGTCAAAAAATAACAAAGTAATTTTTTTATAGCTAATCAATCCATCTCTCTTCAT
>CALMRR010000366.1 GCA_937871925.1 uncultured Petrotoga sp. | reverse complement strand
TTGATATAAACAAAAAAATCCCCGCTCTCCCCAGAACAGAATAATAAATAAAATAATAAATATCCGTATAAATTATATAATACTTATTTCTCTTTTGCAACAAAAAAATATTGTTTGTAACAAAAAGTAAAACTCAAATATTCTACAATATAATTAAACGATAAAGAATCAGTTTGTTTTTTTAAAAAAATGATGATAGAATGATTTAAAGAGTACGAAAGGGGGGATATTTCTGAACGTTAGTATAAGAGGAGTAGTTGAAGGTTTTTACGGAAAACCATGGAGCATGGAACAAAGGAAAGATATGATTTCATTTGCCGCAAAACACGGCTACAATCTCTATATCTATGCACCCAAAGCTGATCCTAAGCATAGATTCGCTTGGAAAGAGCCTTATGGTAAAGAATTTATTGAACAGTTCAGAGAGCTTGTGAATCTTGGGAAAAAAGAAGGACTTGATATATGTATGGCTTTAAGCCCGGGTAATTCTATTGCTTACAGTTCCGATGAGGATCTTGAGATGGTTGTTCATAAATTTATGCCATTTATAGCTATGGGAATGAATACAGTTGCGGTTTTCCTTGATGATATTGCCCAGGAGCTTTTTCATGATAAAGACAAGCAGAAGTATGCATGTCTTGCCGATGCCCAGCAGGATTTTCTCAACAGGCTTCATAAAAAACTTACAGCACGTGAAAAAGAGATTAAACTTATCTTCTGTCCAACTCAGTATTTTGGTGAAACGAGTACTGAGTATCACAGAGTACTGGGAGAAAGACTAAATAAAGGGATAAGTATTATGTGGACCGGGAATAAGGTGTGTTCTCAAAGACTTACCATGGAAAATGCTAAAATGATATCCAACGCATTTCAAAGACCCGTCCTTTACTGGGACAACTATCCGGTAAATGATGCAAGGATGGTTATGGAGCTTCATCTGGGACCGTATGAAAACAGAGAAATTGGAGTAAAAAAATACTGTGAAGGCATAGTTCTCAACCCTATGAATCAGCCTTATGCCAG
>CALMRR010000365.1 GCA_937871925.1 uncultured Petrotoga sp. | reverse complement strand
CAACTAACATTAGTCTAAACTCATCCGAATACTTTCTTTTTCTTGACATAACAAACCCCCTTTCGTCAGATTCTCTCTAACAAAAGGGGTTCAATTCATAATGACATCTTTTTTATTGTTCGTCCGTTTTTATTATCTGTGGAAGACGTATAAGAAATTCACTGCCTTTTCCTTCTTCAGAACTTACACTTATTCTTCCTTTTAGAGCTTGAAGGGTTTTTTTTACTATGGCTAATCCTAATCCGCTTCCAGGCCTATTTTTAGAAACTCTGTAAAAAGGTTTGAATATATCCTCAAGTTTTTCCTTTGATATTCCTATCCCAGTATCCCGTACAGATATTACAAACTCCTTGGTGCTTGAATCGAAGCTGCTATGGACAAAAATACTTCCCTCGTCGGTATACTTTATGGCGTTGCCTATTATATTAACAAGAACCTGAGTAAATTTAGTTGGATCTGTTTCTATAAATGACGGAATATCTGAACTGTAAGAAATATCCAACTCAACGTCTGGAGAAATATTCGGTTCAACAATTGATACAGCTTCAAATAATGCCTGTTTGAAGTTTATCTTGCGTATATTCAGTGTGGTTTCCCTGTTGAGCTTATTAAATGTGGAAAGATCATCAATCAAAGAGTTAAGGTGCCTTGAAGAAGCATATATCTTACGTATATATCCGCGCATTGCATTCAATTTCATATTGGATTCATCCAGAATAGTTTCTGAAAAGCCTATAATGCTTGTAAGCGGAGTTTTAAGTTCATGAGTGATAAAACTTAGATATACCCTGTTAAGTTCATTTGCTTCAGTTTCGGAATCCTTGAGAGTTTTTAACGTAAGGAAAGTTGATGCAAAGTTTGAAAAAATCTTCAATGCACGTTTGGCAACATCTTCAAAAGAATCAAGGCTAAAGTTGTCGATAAAAATATGTCCGGCGATCTTTGAATTGACTTTAAGCGGGGCAATTATAGTACACATCCGATTTCGTCCGGTTTTTATCGAAGATAAAAGATCATAGAACCTTTCATTTTTTCCGCTATAATAATCAAGTATATTGTTTGTCTGCACTATACATTCATCAATATTATGATTATAAGCATAAGAATCTTCATAGGAAATAACCATTTTTGAAAGAATATCCCGTTCATAGGGAAAACCAGCTACAGGACGGTATAAAGTTCCCTCTATCTTCCATATTGTCGCACACTCTGCCTGAGGAATGCTTTTTAAAGCAACATCAAGAAGTTTTTTAAAAAACTCTTCTTCATTTTCAGTGCCGGTGATAAGAGAAGAAAGTTCAGCCATATCAGATATGGCTGAACTTTCTTCTCTTATCACCGGCAATGAAAATGAAGAAGAGTTTTTTAAAAAACTTCTTCATTTTCAG
>CALMRR010000364.1 GCA_937871925.1 uncultured Petrotoga sp. | reverse complement strand
GCCATTACCATAGAAAATTCCAGAGCTAAAATAAATCCGGATCTTTGTGTAGGGTGCGGGATGTGTGCACAGGCATGCAGCTACTTCTCAATTGTAAAGCTTGAAAGACCTTGTGAAAGAGCATGCTATGTCAATGCAATTGGAAAAGATGAGAAAAAAGCAGCCCAGATAGATTACGAAAAATGCGTAAGCTGTGGTGCATGCTTTGTTTCGTGCCCCTTCGGAGCAATGGAGACTCCATCTCACCTTTTGAGGGTAATGCACGGAATAAAAAAAGGTGAAAAAATAGTAGCTATATTTGCACCTGCAATAGTTTCACAGTTTGGGCCTAAAGTTAGCATAGGACAGATAAAACAGGCGCTGAAAAAGATCGGATTCCATGATTCGGTTGAGGTAGCGGTAGGTGCAGACATGGTTGCCCATGAGGAAGCCGAGTTTCTCAAGAACGCCTGCGATACGGTTACAACCTCCTGCTGTCCGGCATTTGTAGAGTATATAAAGAAAAATCAGAAGGACTTTGTTCCTAAAATATCTCCTGCTCCTTCTCCTATGACTGCACTTTCACAAAAATTGAAAAGTGAGAATGATGACATAAAAGTACTTTTTATAGGACCGTGTATAGCAAAGAAAATGGAAGCTTTCCTAAACAAAAAAATTGATTATGTTATGACATTTGAAGAACTTGGCACTCTTTTCGTGGCAAAAGGCGTTGAACCGTCATCAATGGAAAACGAGGATATTCAAGGTTCTGAATCAGGATGGGGATTTGCGGTTTCAGGAGGAGTTACCAACGCTGTCAAGTTAAGGTTGGAAAAGGAACTTAAAACTTTGAAGATGGATGGACTGGTTCAGGCAAAGGAAACATTTAACCTTGCAAAAAAAGAAAAGTATGACCTGATTGAAGGAATGGCTTGTGAAGGCGGATGTATAGCCGGTCCCGGAGTTATAGTGAATCCTAAAGTTTCATCTTCAAACGTTAAAAAGATTGCAAATATAAAATAAAGTATAGAGGCTTATGCCTCTATACTTTATTTTTATCCAGCCATAGTATTTATTTTGTTGAGCAGGATATGATAGAATTGAATTATATAAAGCTAACGAAAGGAGAACATTATGCCGTTATCAGAAAAACTGAACTATATCTTTGAGTTCCGTAAAAGAATAAAGGATATACATCCTTTATTGGATAAATGCTTTCCCATAGTTGTTTCAAGCTATGATAAGCTCGATATTTACGATATAGCCGATGAAGAAAGGTATACTCTGGTTAAAACAGAAAAAAATGAGTTTGGTCACATACCAAAAATCCGTGCTTCCTTTCCCCTTGAATCATATGGAAAGAGGCCTGTATGTATTATTACAGAAGATGTCTTTGATGAACCGAACGGTTATGCTGTTATTTTTCATGAGTTCATACACTGCCAGCAGTACGAGATATGCGAGAACCGTTTAAAGCAAAGGCTTTCTGTTTACAAACAAGCACTGCTGGAAAAAAATTACATGTGGGAGTTAAATTATAATTTCCCTTACAATTCTGAGGAGTTTATAAGCTACTGCAATACAGAAAACAATCTGCTTCAATTTCTTACAGAAAAAAGAAAGCGTATAAAAGACAGTCTTGGATCTGCAAATTATGAGTACATGACATGGCAGGAATGGAAAGAAGGCTTCGCCGAGTATATTGAAACCAAGATCATTGAAAAAACCGGAAAAAACGTTGAACAATCTGGTTCACTATCTATGTCACGGGTCTGCTTGTATAAAACCGGTGCAAGATTTATTGGCGCCTTAAAAACCAAGTACCACAATTGCGATGAAAATATAGAAAGTTTGTTTGAAATGATCTATGAAAATAACAACTGATTAAAACACTAAGGTACACTTAAATACTTTACTTTTCCAGATTGATCCAGTACCTTCTCACATTCTTGTGATCAGAATCATCAAAAACTGTTCTTTCATAAATTCCGCCATTGCTTTCTATTATCTTTCGTGAGCCTATGTTATCTTCATCACAAGTTATAAGAATATTTTTTAGTCCATACAGCTGTATTTCATCAAGAGCAAGTTTTAGAATAACTTTTCCGTAAGTATCAGACTAAATATTTGAAAAATTTTCATACTTACGCAATCGACAGCAGAGGGTACGGAAAGAGCATATCTGTTGATGAAAAGTACACAATAAAGCAGTACAGCGAAGATGTCATCGAATTTTGCAGATACTTAAATATTGACAAAGCTTTTGTTTTGGGATACAGTGACGGTGGAAATATTTCATTATTTCTTGCTGCACAAGACCCGAAAAGATTCTCTAAAATCTATGTCATATCTCCTAATTACCTTGCCTGCGGTACAACCGACAGCTCTTTTTGACCATTACTCTCATGATCCCACCATCGTTACCAAAGAGCAGCCATACTCATTCATTTAAGGCTTTATACTCTGACCGATTGCCTTGACCAACGCATATATATTCTTTGATTGAACCCTTTTATCTTTGAAAAGTTCTCGCTTTTTCTTTTGAACTCTATAAACCCCATTTTTTTATATATTCCGTATGCAACATGGTTAGTATCGGTAACCTCTAATATAAACTCCTGGTACGGTTGATTCTGAATAACATAGTTAAGAAGTGCGGATCCTATTCCTCTTCCCCTAACTCTTTCAATAGTTCCGGCACACTCAATGTAACCTGTATTATCGGGTAGGGTAAGTACAGTGTTAAACTCTTTCTGCAAAAGATTATAAGCCAGATATCCTGTAATGAACCCAAAATGTTTTTTCATCTCATTTTCA
Organism: uncultured Petrotoga sp.; assembly: GCA_937871925.1. Lineage (GTDB taxonomy): Bacteria > Thermotogota > Thermotogae > Petrotogales > Petrotogaceae > UBA5851. The sequence goes on along the minus strand of CALMRR010000364.1, from coordinate 4,904 downwards.
TCGATATGCATGGCTCTGGTCTTATTATTGGAACATCCCAGAATACTTACTATTTCACCACTCATCTCTGCGGTAAAAATGGCTTGCGGACAGAATGCATGACGAAAAGCATTTTTTAGTTTGCCTTTGTCTTTAGAAAAAAATTGCAGCTCCTTATAATAGGCATCGGCAAAAACTTTTGCCACATCGCTTCTTACATCATGATCATGATCTGCCATTCTACGAAATATAATGTATTCATTCATAGAAGTCCCCCGTTATACTCTCTTTTCAATAGAGTTTATCTTCCAAAATCGCTGTTAATTATGTTAATAGCAATTTCTACGGTTTGCTGTTCATAGCTTGTCAAAAACCTTACTTTATGCCCAAAAAACGGACTCTTACCTTTATAATATCATAAAAAAGATTCCCGGATTACTTTTTTCCGAAAATCTTTATTTTTAAGTTTGACCCATTTGCATTTCAGCAAAGTACAGTTAGGATATTTTGCCCATTTCATATGCTTGCTGCATAGCTGAAGTATTTTTTATATCCCCTTCATTCCATGCATTTATTCCGTATATGATACCCTTTTCTTTAGTATCTTCCAAACAGTCAATTGTAAAACCGCGAAAACCGTCAATTGTTTTTTGCATATTTGCCACTTTCGTATCAGCTGCAGTGATAATATAATAAAAATCTTTGCCTTTTATTTCTGTATACCGTGGGACCGTACGATCTATAAACGTTTTCATCTGGGCATTCATTGAATAAAAATATACAGGAGTAGCCAGTACTATAACATCCGCTTTGACCATTTTCTCAAGAATTTCCTGCATATCGTCTTTTTGAACACATCTGTGAGTACTGTTGCAGACCCCGCAGCCCATACAGTAGTTTATCTTTCTGTCTTTTAAAAAAATCTTTTCTGTTATATGCCCATTTTCCTTTGCACCGCGGATAAACTCATCACATAACGTATCACTGTTTCCGCCTTTACGAGGACTTGCCGATATTACCAGTATGTATTTGCTCATTTGTCCACTCTCCTTTATAACAATTATAATACTTTGTGTTTGCTCAAAGTCAATATACTGTATAAAAAATCTACCATCGTAAAAACCGGCGCCGATTTATTGATCTAAACTTTAAGTTTTTCTTGATATTTGTATTCACTGCATTCTGAATAATGCAAAAAATAATGCCGCTTTGCAGCTGCATCGGAATTGATAATATAAGCTTTTTTAATTATCTCTTAATGCCTGCCTCCTATTTTACATGAAACAGCTTCATTGTCGGTATCAGATGAAATAATACCAAAATATGTTTCTCTGTTCTTTTTTAACCATGAATTTGCATAAGAACAGCTTGCTGATGCTTTTAGCCCGTTTTCTTTCAGGTACTGTGCAACTACTTCCATCATTTTTGCTGCTACACCCTGCCCTCTTAAAACCGGATTAACATATGTATGATTGATGTCAACCTTACCGTTTTCTTTGAATTCAAAAGTAGCTTCCGCAAGCAGTTCATTATTTTCATCAACACTATATATACGTCCTTTTTCATATTTCCAGTCCATATCTGTCTCCTTGAATTTATTATTCTATATTATGCTTCTCCTACCGAAATAATACCATACTTTTCTGCTTTAAAAATAAGTTCATGAAATTCATATGTTTTGTATACCTCAAAGAAACTTTATTTTTTTCATCAACCATAAAAAAGGCAGTCCGCAGTGCCTTTAAAATTAACTTATTGGCAAAGCAGAACTGCCTTATTATAAATATTGATTAGTTTTATTTGTTTACAATATTGCTTATGTCTTTAATGGTACCGTCTTCCATAAAGGAGTTTAACGTAACTATATCCTTCTCGCCTGTAGTTATTACAACAAACGTTCGCGGAGCATCCGGATAATCGACATTGTGATCTATCCATGTTCCTGAGTTGATGTAATATGAACCGCTTTCTGTCTGCTTACATGTCGGTACGTGAGTATGACCGAATACTACTATTTCTACTTTTTCATTCGGATTTTCAAGATACTGCACTTTTGCCTGTGTAAAATAATAATTCCAGTTTATTGCTCCGGATACAGCTTCAATAAAAGTACTTTTGACCTTCACATTATTAATCTTCTGCCGTTCGTCCCATGTGCGCTGAATGTTTTTGAACAGTACAGGCGCAGAGATAGTTCCATCTTTCTGCTGAGCAGGATAAAAATCAAGATAAGTATATGAATCGTTAAATCCCGAAATGCGCATATTGAATATTTTTTCGTCAAGAGCTTCTTTAGGTGTCATCCTCTTAGAAATATCTTTGAGAAGAGCGTAATAGATATAAGCTCCATACTGATCCACATTGGTTTTATCAGGTACGTTGGTAACTACCGGAAGATTTTTTTCCACTACAGGACGGCCTTCCAGTACCCACGTTGCTGCATAACGGGCATAAAAATAGCCTGCGGGAAGTATAGTATCGTCATTGCCGCATAGTTCAGCGTTGGAAACAGTATCGGGAGCAGAAAAAATATCATAACGATGTCCGTGTTCGATAACGATCTCGTTTTTGTCACCTGTATAATAAGTACCAAGACCCTTTGCATCACTTATCTGAACAATCTTCGGTATTGCCTGCTGCAGAACTTCGGCTTCAAGAGTAATGTCATGGTTCCCGATTACATAAACCAGTTTTATTCCACTGTCGATTACCTTATTCAGTTCGTCAATCACGTCCTGATTATTGGCAATTACATCCTTATAAAACTTTTTCTGATCAGTGTAGACAGGGTAATAAACCGGCAAAAACCATTCGTCCAGAAAGTCACCGGCAATAACCAGTTCACGGACATCTTTAGTACTCTGAAGACGTTTTAAAAAATCAATCAAAAAAGGGATGTTATGAAGAGTTTCGGTATAACGGTCATCAATGCCAAGGTGTATATCACTTATTACTACTATCTTGTCTCTCGTGCTGCCTGCATTCCACAAAGCCTCGGCTGCTTTAGGCGTATCAGCTTTTGCCGTGGTTGCAGGGGCTGAACATCCTGCAGTTAATAGGGTTAAGGACAGTATCATACTCAACATCAGTACTAATGAAAGAATTTTTTTCTTCATATTTGGAGCCTCCAATGATTTTATGTTTCCAAAAGATATCCTGCGCAGAGCTGTTTAAGCTCTTTGTTTAAAAATCAAACGTCTTCATAAGTGCAATTTGTTTTTTCCTGTACTTTTATACCTGATTCCACCCCTTTTGGGAAATATGGTTTAAAGAATTCTTTTATTTCGCATACATAAGTTTATTAGAATCAGCCCCCCTTATTTATGGGCTTTTTGTATAGTGCTCATCATTTAGTGTTCTTTCAGACTTAAAGTCACTTTTATTATATATTTTTACTTTTCATCCAACTAAAAAATTATATCATATAAGTTTGCTAAATAAAGCTTGCAGTGCAGTTTACTTACTCAATTCTTTTTTAAACAATGTGTTTTTAGTATATACAGCATTCATACATCTATAAATTAATTTTTTATTGACAAAGCAACAATAAGCTGTTATACTTTGAGTAGTAACAAGTTACTACTGATTATGGAGGTAATTATAATGTGGGAAAAACTTCTTGAATACTATGACTGTGATACAACCCATATGAAACAAGCAATATTTACTAGTATTTTTATTTTGCAAAACCGTATGCAGACCGCATGTGAAAAAATCCAGACAGAAATATCCATGAAGCAATGGCTATTGCTTGCAATGAGAGAGATTTGTCCAGAGCCCCGTACATTGACAAATATAGGAAACATTATGGGCTGTTCGAGGCAAAACGTAAAAAAACTGACACTGACTCTTGAAAAAAAGGGTTTTGTACGTCTTATTCCAAGAGAAAACAATTCTGTTCGTGTTGAAGCAACAGATGAAGCGCAATCCTATATTGAAAAAATGGGTGAAAGACACACGGAAGCTTTAAATTTGTTGTTTGCAGATTTTACCGAAGAAGAAATTAGGCAGTTATTCAGTTTATACTGCAAACTTTACAAAGGAGCAGAACGGCTTGAAACATATGCAAAGGAGCTTGATAAAATATGAATAGAACGAGGAGAAGAAAAATGTTGGTAATTTTCGGAGTATTGCTTTCAGTTTTTGGATTAATTCTGATATGGTTCAATATACCTTACTCTCCAATCAAAAAAGAATTTCAAAATGAAGTTAGTTCGCTTATGACAGAAAACCAATTGTCGGCAAGCAATTCTGTTTTTACAGAAAATGATTTTTCACATTTACCGGATATCATACAAAAATACATTATAAACTGTAATTACATTGGCAAACCAAAGATGAGCTATTTGAAAATGGAGTACCATAATGTTGATTTTGTACAAAATAAAAATGGAACAAAATTATTAATTAACTATACTCAATACAATTTTGCCAAGGGACTGTCCAGAATGGCTTTTATTGAAAGCAGTATTTTGGGTATTCCATTTGATGGATACGATTATTATAAAAATGGGCTAGGCTTTATGAAAGGAGTAGTCGCAAAAGCAATTACTGTATTTGACCAAAAAGGAAAAGATATGGATAAAGCGTGTCTTGTTACTTTCCTTGCCGAGAGCTTTTTTATTCCGTCAGTCCTGTTACAGAATAATATTATCTTTGAAAAGCTTAACGATTTTGAGATCAAGGCCACTATTACTAACGGCGATCAGAGTGCAAGCGGCATTTTTACTTTTAATGAAAATTATGAGATGATTTCATTTACAACAAATGATCGGGCGGCCATAAAAACGGATGGAACGATTGAGTATGTACCATGGACGGTAATCTGTGCTGAATATAAACTTTATGAAAACGGCATTAGGTATCCGACAAAGTTCCAAGCGGTCTGGAATTATCCTACAGAAGATTTTATATACTTTAACGGA
>CALMRR010000363.1 GCA_937871925.1 uncultured Petrotoga sp. | reverse complement strand
GAAGAATCTTTTAAAGCCCTCGGCAATTCTAGTAAAAAAAGAGACCTTATAATTAGGAAGAGCTTTTTCATCTGTGTATATATAGATCTGATCAAGCTGCAAAGGCTGATTTTCAAATTCGGTAAGAACTTTGGAAAGCTCTTTTACAACAGAGCTGGCTCCTTCGTTAAGAAGTGAAAATCTTCTTGGGATCAGGTCTGGTTCCTTTTTAAGAAAAACAAGGCTCCTTATCGCACTTGCAAGCGAAATAAGCTCCTGACTGTCGCTTTTTTGGTTATTTAGCCCAAGAACTTTATTATAGACCTCTTTTAGCTGTTCTATATAGCCGCCAAGCTGCTGCTGAATTTTTGGAAAATAATTCAGTATGTCCCATTCTGTGTTTTTGGAAGCGGTATTACCTCCTGTAAGTTTTTTTATCTCAAGAGCCAAACTGTTTACCTCTTCAACAGTTTCATAAAGAATATCGATATACTCCGAGTAAACACCTCCGTTAACTTCAAGCGAAAGAGTGTGCTCGCCTTGCGAAAGATAGATCGGATAAGGCATTTTTAGAGTCTTCCATGAGGTTGTATAATCAAACTTTATTGCATCATAGACAGTACACAAAACCTCTCCATCTACTCTCATACGCCTATAAACATTAGCATTGGCTTTACCGGACTGAAGGTACTTGAATCCAAAATTATAAAATCCGTCAGACGGCACGCTGAAAGTATAGAAAACCTCCTGACCGCTCTTGGACCATGACTTTTCTCCCATAGTATTTAACATAAGCCTGTTTGTATCATATGGAACGACCTGAATATCACGGCTTGCAAAAGGATTTACAGAAGTATCGTTTTTATACCCTATACTTTCTGCTTCTATTGAAAGGAAAAAATTGTTTTCACTTTTTAAAGACTCATATCTTGAAACATAAGATTCATATGAAACAAGAGGAACGTAGGATTTTAAAGCCACCCTCTCCAAAAGAACTTTACCGCTGTTAAGAGTCAGGCTAACTGTATTAATACCTTCTTCCAGAAAAAATCTTAAAGGCTCCGGCTTGTAAAAAGCAGAGTCACGAAGCGTATAGAGTATCTTTCCGCTATACTTTTTCTGCAGCGGTACAAGCTGATTTCCATACCTATCAACTGCAAAACCTGTCGAATCTGATTTCCAATATTGAGGCAGAATAATCCGCCTTGATTCGTAATACTGATACTCACCGTTTATTTTCACACTGGCTTCATTTTCCAAAAGCTCGTCTGAAAGAACGGTGTACAAAAGCTGTATATTATAAAGACCACGGGTCGGAGCATAAACTTCGAGCTCAATACTCTGACCTTTACCAAGAACAGATGCATCTACGGACGGGGTAATAAAAACCCCGACCGTATCTGCATAACCCTTGGAAGTCCAGTATTTATATTTTTTATAATACGGCTCCTCCAGCGTAACCGCTGAAAAAACCAGACCAAATGAACAAAGAATAAACACTGTCAGCCATATCTTTTTCAAAGTAAACTTCTCCCTACTTTAATATGGATATTATAGTATTGTAACTGGTTTCATGCGCTTTGTTGGCAAGAGTGTTCAGAGCTGCTGCATAGTCGGCTATATTTACGTTGCCTCTCATTGCGTTCCATATCACATCACCTATGTTGGCATTATCGTTTGATCCTATCTTTACACCGGTTGGAGATGTCCATCTTGACTCAACATAACCGGGAACTATCTTTACTCCTTCGATTATACCTGTGTCTAAAGATGCAAAGGCTTCTTTTATACCGGGAAATGCAGTGTTTTTTTCAAAATACTTGTTTATTACTGCTTTTTCTGTAGTAAGCGGCAGGGATGACCACTGTTTTTTCTCATCTATTTCAAGTCTTTTAAGCATGCCTTCGCGTGCAAAGGTTATGTATCTTATAAACTTATAGGCTGCTTCTGCATTCTTGGTCGACGATGAAATAACCATAAAATCACCTACTACAGGTGTTCTTCCGCCTGGCACACCTATAAACCTTGAGTTAAACTTAAGATTTTTGAACCCGTTAATATCCCAAGAACCTGACCAT
>CALMRR010000362.1 GCA_937871925.1 uncultured Petrotoga sp. | reverse complement strand
CTTATTCTTCTCATTTGACTTGTTCTTTTTCTTTTGATCGCTATTCTGATCATAATTTTGAAGCTTGTATAAAAAATCCATATACTCTGTTTTTTCAAAAGCTTGACTGAGAATATACGAGCTTATTGAGTTCATGTTTAACCCGCGAGAACCAGAATGAAAGGTCTCCATAGAAAGCTGAGTTCCTCTTTCTCCAAGAACATGTCCTGCTGTAATACCTATCATTTCACCATCTGAAAAAGATTTTAGTGTTGAAATGTCTTTTCCAAGATACTTTCCCGATACTCTGAAAGTGTTATCCTTTTCTTTTCTTATACCCGGAGAAAGGAGCTTTACCTTATCTATGACTTTAACTATCTCATTGAAGTTTGATGCATCTACAAAAAGCTCTTTCCCGTCAACCTTTACATACCTGTACATTATGAAATTTTCAGGCTTTCCATAAGATTTTATTTTTATTTTTCCTATAGACTTCAAATCAATTTCAAAATACTCTTTAAAATTACTGTCCACATATATGCTTCCAAGAAATTCCGTGAGCTTTCGTGTAAAATATCCAGCATCTGCAACATGAAGCTTTTTATCCATGAGAGTTCTTCTGGCTCTTGCAGCAACTCCGTTTTTCACATTATAGTAGCTCTGCGCAGAAATTCCCTGCAAAAAGTTTTCTTGCTTGTCATCAATCTTGTTGTACAGCTGCTTGTACTGTTCTTCTTTGCCTCTGCACTGAGAGCCCATTATCTTAAACATACTGCTGCACTTATCTTTATTACTCTGTATTTCATATATTCCTAAAGTCATACTCTTTTCTGTAGAATCTTTAAGTGTCTTACACATAAGATCGTTTAGATAGATCTTTATCTCTTGGGCATTTTTCCCGTTAATATCTTTCTTTATATCTGCCTTTACCACTTTTTTGTTTTTTGTCTGGACAAGATACTTTCCGTAAACTATATCCTGATCTATAGAGTAGTTTAGATCCGAATTACTCATTGAAAAAGGATTATTTGAAGGCAACATCTTTTCGGTTTCCGCTTTTATTTTTTCATTCCATATCGCCGGAAAGTACACAGCCATGGTATCCCCATCAAAGTCCGCATTGAATCCCTGACACACTAATATTGGCAACCCTATCGTATAATTCTCCCAGAATTTTGGATAGAACGACTGCATCGAATGTCTGATAAGCGAAGGCTGTCTGTTTAAAATCACTAACCTGTCAGGCCATCTCTTGGCAAAAAGCTCATTCAATTTCTCAGACACTTTCTTTCTGTCCTCTTTACTTCCTTTCAACGCATCTTCTTTCAATACTTGCGGTAAAAAATCCTTTTCTTCGTACTCTAAAGTTTTTAACATCTCAATTCCAAACTCGATAGGAAGTATCACATCATCAACCGTAAGCTCCGTTTTTCTGTACTCTGTCCTGGGCTGAGGAGTTATTACAGCTCTGCCAGAGTTATGAATTCTCCTTGCAACAACATACGAACGAGCATAACCTGACTTTTGAAAAGACAGACTTTTAAACTGCTTCTTAATTGCGCTTGTATACTCCAACTTTTCCATTATATCTTTTATCAAAGAGTCGGCTCTTTTCTCGGGAGTTATGCAAAAAGCATCAATATCATCATCACCAATAGTTTGATCTTTCTCCCTTATTAAGACCTTTAAAACGCCGCTATACTTTTCTAAGATTCCCTTCAATTCATTAAAGACTTTCCCGTCCAGCTCCTTAAGCTTGTTCTTAATTGATTGTTCGTTCTTTTCCCTAAATGCATTTAAAACATTTATGAACTCATCTTTATCAGCATTCTGTTCATCATATATATACTTTAAAGCCCATCTGTTGCTTATAGAGTTTTTAAAAATTTCTGAAATTACCCTGCTGTATTTCTTATTAGAACCAGCTTCTGCGCATACCTCAGTTTTAAACCCATCCGTTTTAATATTAACTCCTGCTCTTCTCAATATCTCCAAGTATACGTCTTCAGCTTCAGTGGTAGGTTTTTTTACAGAGTTAAGACTTTTAAAAAGATGAACCAGTTCCATATTGTTATAACTCAAAAGTGTCCAGAACTCCATCTCTCCGATCTTTTGCCCGCCGTTACGCGACTTGCCTTTCAGCGGTTGACATATAAGCTCTGATTCCTTTGCCGAAGAAACAAAATGTATCTTATCTCTGACACAATGATCCAATCTCACAAAGTACTGATATCCACACACAAGTCTATTTTCATATCCACTTACTGCAAACCTTCCAAAATCGTCTGATCCAATAAGCTTCAGCTTTTCCAAAATCTCTTGCTTCTCATTATATCCATTAAAGAATGGTCCATATTTCTTACCTTGAGGATGTGCAAGACTGGCGTGTACTTCGTACAACTGCCCAAGATTCATTCTTGAAACAACCCCCAGTGGGCTCAAAAGCATGTCTAATACCTTATTTTCGCCTCCTATTGTTGCCTTAGGCATCAGGTCATCGTCAAGAATAAGAGAAACAGTTCCCTTATTTCCGTGTCTGCCCATTATCTTATCTCCAACTTCAAGAGGCTTTACAACATTAAAAAGCATTCCTATCTTTATATAATACTCGTTATTATCTCCGTTACCATCACGTTTTTTAACCGGAATTTCAGGTTTGTCAGGAATCTGTTTAACTTCTGCCGTATACTTGCCGGTATACCGATGCAAAAACTCTTTTCCGCCTTCCTTCTCTATAAAAAGAAGATCTCCGTACTCAACCACACTTCCGATTTTTACCTTCCATAAAATCTCTTTATCCCCATACTTCCACAGAGTGCCAACTTTTTCCGGTGATTTCACATTTTTAGTTTTTATTGTAAAGTACTCTTTCTCTTGCACAACTACTTTCATTTTTTCAGCAAAATTGGAACTCACTACTATACCATCTTCAAAGTTAAAACCATGGTAAAGACCGTAAGCCACAAGAGCATTTACTCCAAGCTCTCCCCCTTCGTTTCCTGTAAAAACTATAGGTTTTTCAGCTTTTACAACCTTAACTGCCTGCTTTAAATTTTTTGCTCCCATTAAAACCCTTGCACCATCAGAATGAAGCAAAAAAGGAATCTGCTTTGTAGCATACGAAAGAGAATAATTTTCATCTATCTCCAATATTTTGGGTTTAAAATTCAAACTGCTTAAATCATAACTTAAATTATCACTGTCAACCAAAGTCAAATTAAGTCCTATCTTTTCAGATTCGGGCGTTTCCAACATATCAAAAATATTCGTTTGAGTATCGTTAGGCAACCTAATGCTTTCAGATACCTTTTCAGAAGGATAAACTACTTTATACGGATTAGTTTTTCTCTCAATATAATTAAGATTTTCAGGCTCGAAAAAAACCGGAACCTTCACCCACAAACTTCTGATTTTATCTATCTTATGGAGCTTAAACTTATAAACGCCCAATTTATTTGAAAGAGTATTTATGAGCGAAAGCTGTACAAAATCATTTTCAGCTGAAGTCTTCTTTTTTGTGGAGTTTTCTATCGAACAGATAATAGACATAAGATACGTCAATATAGCAAGGTAATACCCAGGAAGAATTATCGAACCCTTTAAATCAAGTATCTTCTTTTCATCTGGGGTAACAGTCTTCTCTTTGCCTGTGATAACAACCTTTTCATTATCAGACTCTTCTTCTACGTCGGCACTTGCTTCTTCTTCACTCAAAAATTTGTCAAACACTACCCACGGAGAGTACATCTTTTCCCTGAATCCGTTATAAAAATAACCATCCTCATCCTGCGTTAGAATTAGTATCTCGCTGTTTTTACGAATATCATTACCAACCTTTAACGTTACTTCACAGATATTACCGATTTTCTTACCTTCATTATCCCTAAACTCACTTATTTTTTTATAATCAATCTCAGCTTCTTTTAATGCTTTTACAACTTTCTCGTTTTCCTGCTTAAAACTTTCTGACTTCTTCAAAAAATCATAAAACTTATATTTAAAAACATCGAAAAGCTTTTTAATATCAGGATTTTGAAAATCTTCAAATATACTCATTATGCTTCTTTCCTCCCAATTTTAATTTCATGCCTCTAACCTTTATATCAGCTTTTTTCAACTCTTTTTCTATATCCTCATATATTCTCTCTATCTCGCCTTCTACTTTCTCAGCATCCTTTTGCTCACTAATATTAGGAATTATTTCTATTACCAACTGCGCCTGCCCGTTGCATGTAAAAGCTACAGGATATATAGCCCCGACCGCATTATGCTTTTCAAAATGCTCAAACTGTGAAACCTTGAAAATAATATGAGCCAGCTCCTCGTATCGTGGATCGTAAAA
>CALMRR010000361.1 GCA_937871925.1 uncultured Petrotoga sp. | reverse complement strand
TTCAAGCAGTTCTTTGTCAGCATCGAATATTTCTATCGTGGTTCCTCTAAGAATTTTTTCCATCATTATTTCATTGGATCTGAGTGATGTGGTAAAGTACACCAGGCTTTTCTCAAGATACATCAGAGTTTCTAACTCATTATTTCTCATAGATTCATGAAGCCGTTCCTCCGTACGATCTGTTATCTTGTTTATCTCCTTAAGATATGCAAGAAACAAAAGGGCATTCCTATAAAAAATTTGAAATACCAGACGACTCTTTTTATGAGGATTGAGCTCGGAACGTTTTATCATGATATCAAGAAATTCAAGATTAAATTTTGATATGAGCAGTGTATAGTCTGAACCGATAAGTATACCCAATGAAGCTGTTTTGTAAGGGATCTTTTTGTCATCTTCATCTCTGTAAGGAACTTTTAAAATGAGCAGTGTACTTTTTCCGGAGATATCTATACGTGCTCTTTCATCAGGATCAAGTGAATCGTATATAAGGTCAGAATCAATACTCAGCTTCTGAGAAATATCATCTATCTCTGTAGATGTAGGACTTACAAGATATATTAAGCAGTCCTGAGAAAAACCTTGTGACTCAACCAGCTTACCGTTTGCTTTTTCATAGATTCTTATCATTTTTTCCTCCTGTATTATCTTCTATGGCGGTAATGAAACAACATCCTTGCTACTACTGCTACTATCCATAAGATCACCTCCCTATTCTTAATGAATTAAGTGTTATCCCTTTAAGAAATTATGTTATAATTTCAATTGTACAGTTGCACAAACAAAGCATTGCATTTTGAAAGGGGCTTAGTAATGCAATCACAAAATGAAACCAATATATTCGGCCGGATATCAAACATTATTATGGAACTTAGTAAAATAGGAGATATTGAAAGTTCATACTCAACTCTTTCTTCCCTTATAAACTCTATGGTAAAGACGGAAGAAGAGTATTTTTTCGCAGAAAAAGAGAGTACCCTTTCAGAGATCTTTAACCACAATTACAGCAGAGATATATATGATCTAATAAAATGGGGATACTCCCAGGGGGATATTTCAATGTTCCCTGAGGGTGAAGGATCTATTATAATCCTTCCTATAAGCAAGGGACCAAAAGTACTTTTCGTTTATGCTGCATACGTTAAGCTACAGGAATTCTCCAACGAATTCATGA
>CALMRR010000360.1 GCA_937871925.1 uncultured Petrotoga sp. | reverse complement strand
GTGCAGCTTCCTCAATTGACGGGTCTATCTGTTTCAATGTGGCTATTCCACCTTCGACTCCAACAGGAAGCTCACGTATTACGTAGTTGATTATAATAATAGCGGCTGTTCCGACAAGAATTATAGGAGGTTTATTAAAAGCCAGTATATAGCTTATTCCCACAAGTGTTCCCGGGAGAGCGAATGGAGTCATTATAAGAACTTCAAGAGCCTTCTTTCCGATGAATGTTTTTCTTACAACAATAACAGCTACAATCATGGCCAGTATACCGGCTATGGGAGTAGCTACTGCAGAAAGGGTTACAGTATCTATTAAAGCATCCTTTCCACGTTCAAGTGCTTCCTTAAAATTATTTAGGGTAAAGGTATAGTCTATGCCCCAATTTTTTACAAAGCATCCGGCCACTATTGTTCCGTACAAGCCTATAAGAAAAGCTGCAATAAAGCTCATTATACTTACTAAGGTTACTTTTACAGGTTTTGTGGTCAGTTCACGCATTCTTCCGGATGGTTTTCCGGTTACTGTAACATAAGATTTTCTGGATACCCAGTAACGCTGAACAAAAAACGCAGTCAGCGTGGGCAGAAGAAGCAGAAGTGATAACGCGGCTCCGTTTCCAAGCCTGTTCATGCCGGTAACTTCTATGTATGCCTCGACCGAAAGAACTCTATAATTTCCGGAAAGTATCAAGGGGTTTGCAAAATCAGCCAAGGAATTTGTGAAAACGAGGAGCCATGAGCTCAAAAGTCCAGGAGTTGCAAGCGGGAAAGTTATGGTTTTAAAGGTAGTCCATCTGTTTGCTTTAAGATCCATGGCAGCGTCTTCAAGTGTGGAGTCGATGGCCTGCATTACTCCTGCCATTGTAAGATAGGCTATAGGAAACATTCCCATGGTCTGTACAAGAGTAAGTCCGCCCAGACCGTATATGTTGAAGTTTTGCAATCCCAAAAGCTGTTTGGTGATAAGGCCGTTGTTTCCAAACAACAGTATTATTGAAAGTGTTAGCGAGAATGGCGGCGATATTACGGGCATTGTCGCCATAGCACTGAAAAACTTTTTACCCTTTATATTTGTCCTGGTAAGAACAAATGCAAAAAGAAAGCCTATGGCTGTGGAAGCTGTTGCGGTACATATTCCTAGCAGTATGCTTCCCCACAGTGCCGAAAGATACTGTTTTGAAGTCAGAATATTTTTCCATATTTCGAATGATAAACGTCCTTCTTTTATAAATGAAAGTCGGACTGCCTCGAAAAGAGGATAGGCAACAAAAATAAGTACAACTGCAAAAAGGATGAGAATTGTGTAGCCAAGAACCGGATCACGTGTAAAACGGCCAATATAGTAGACAAGGAAAAAAATTCCAAAAGATGACAGAGCCAGTATATAAAGCAGGCCATAAAATTTATCCTGTTCAGCAGAGCTGTATAGGAAAACCCCGACACCAAGAAACTCGGCTGTTTCATGGTCTATTGAAGGTACAAAGATAAGTTTGCATGATTTACCTTTAAAATCGTATTTTTTTGGAGAAATATATACTTCTTCATAAGAGGCACTTTCAAGACCTTTGGAAAAATCTTCCGAGAGCTTATGCACATCAAAAAAACTCTGCATTTCTTCCCCCAAAAGAATTTCTTTTGATTCAAAACCTTTAAGATAGAAAACTTCCAATTCTTGGTTTATGTTTTTGGTGGTTTGTATCCACTCAGGTATTTCTTCTTCTTCGCGGGGGACAGATTCAACTGCCGCAGATACATTTTTTATTATCTGCCGTGTCATTATGTCGTCAAAGGAATCTTTTATATTTGAGAATACCCAGAAATCGACAACTGTAAAAAGAACGAGTGAGATTATGAAAATCAGAACCTTCTTTTTAGTAAACATACTATCAGCTCCCTAAAATGTCTAGCACAGTACTATAAAAGACGGTCCACTTTAGGACCGTCTGATTTTTCTGGATTTATTTTGTTCCGATTTCTTTGTTCCAAAGGTCAATAAGTCTTTCTTTATTTTCTGCATCCCATTTGTCATTTTGATTGACAGTTGTTATAGAGTTGATGTCAAAGTGGAGCTTATCCTTCGGAGCGTTTGAAGAAACTGGAATTACATACCAGCTGGCAATTATTTCCATTGATTTGGAGCCAAGAATCCAGTTATAAAGCTTCTTAGCATTAACTGCATCTGGACCATTCTTTATAAGTGACATGGAAGCGGTTTCAAAACCCGATCCTTCAGATGGGAAGGTAATTTCAATAGGAGCACCTTCTACCTTTAATTTTATCAAATCGTGGGCATAGCCTATTGCAACCGGTATTTCTCCTATAGCGCAGCTTTTTCCTGGAGCCGAACCGGATTTGGTGTACTGGTCTATATTCACATTAAGCTTTTTAAGATAATCAAAGGCTTTTGCTTCATCATCGCCGTTGATTCTTATTATGTTGGTAACCATATTGTAGGCTGTACCGGATGTTGCGGGATTGGCAACTCTTATTCTTCCTTTGTACTCAGGTTTTAAAAGATCTGCCCAGCTCTTTGGCGGGGTAATTCCAAGTTCCTTAGCTCTGTTGGTATTGGTGGCAAATGCTATAGGTCCTATATAAAGACCTATCCAATATTTTTCCGGATCTTTGTACTTGTCCGGAACTGTCTGTGCTACATAAGAGTTGAATGTAGTCGTTAGACCCTTGTTTTTTGCGTCGATGTGTCCTGTTCCTACTCCTCCTACCCATATTGAGGCCTGCGGTTTATCTCTTTCGGCTTCGAGTCTTGCAACTGCTTCACCTGTAGTGAGCCTTACCCATTCAACGTGAATCGAGGTCTCTTTTTCAAACTGTTCAAAAAGAGCTTTGGCCAAGGGTTCTTCAAGCGTGGTGTATGCTTTTAGGCTGTTTGCAGCCATAAGCATGGTGAAAGAAAGCACCATGATAACTAATACAGACAGGATCTTCTTCATTTGTTTGCCCCCTCTTTAAATAATATATACATCTTCTTTATATTATATATCATTTGCGGAAGAAAAAAAATCCTGATGAAATTTACTCTGAAGCGTTTATGACCAAAATCAAGGTTAAAATTTGATTGTAAATCAGATTCTTAATAAATCTTAATAAACAAAAACAACCGGCATAACGAGTACCAAATAATTGAAAGAACATGGTATTAATTATGTTATTATTTAAAGTGATAAAGTAGTTCAAATAAAAATAATACTTTTGATTTTTTATGCGGGATGAGCGGTGATATATATGGACAGCGGGATAAGCTTTAACTTGCCTGTGCAGGTACAGACTATACTTGATATTCTTAGCGAAAATAAACGACAGGGATATATTGTGGGAGGCTGTGTCCGTGATACGGTTATGGGAGTAACGCCAAATGACTGGGACTTTGCCACTGATGCCCATACGGACGAGATTATAAGAGTTTTTTCAGAAAAAGGGTTCCGCGTTATTCCTACCGGTGTTAAACACGGAACGGTCACTGTACTAATCAAAAGTAAAGGTTATGAGATAACAACTTTCAGGACTGACGGAGAGTACAGTGATTACAGGCATCCTGACAGCGTGGACTTTGTAAAAAATATAGAACAGGATCTGTCAAGACGTGATTTTACTATAAACGCTATGGCATATAATCCCAAAAATGGACTTATAGATCCTTTTAACGGACTAAGCGATCTTATGCACAATGATTTTCTCAGAACAGTCGGTGATCCTGAAAGAAGAATAAGCGAGGATCCTTTAAGAATGATGAGGGCAGTAAGGTTTTCGGTAAGGTTTTCCAAAAAATTTTCACCGGAACTCGAAAAAGCTGTTTCAAAGAGAGCCTATCTTATTGAAAAAATATCAAGGGAGAGAGTAAACGATGAGTTTGTAAAAATATTGCTCTGTCAGTATGGAGCTGATGGAGTAAGGCTGCTTTCGGATACAGGACTGATGGCGTATATCTGTCCTGCTTTTATCAGGCTTAAAGGTTTGAGGCAGATAGACAGATATCATGGTGGTGAAGATGTCTATACTCATACTCTGAGGGTCATAGACTATACATATCCTAAGAAAACCATCCGTCTGGCGGCGTTTTTGCATGACATAGGAAAGTACGATACGTTAAGTTCCGACGGTATGCGGACAAGGTTTATAGGACATGAAAAAATTTCCGCAGAAAAGGCTAGAGAGTTTATGAATAGTATGAGATTTTCCGGAAAAGATACCTGTGATGTGGCTAATCTGATAGAAAATCATATGCTCCTTAAAGATTACGATACTTCAAAATCCGAAAACGATAAAAAAGCTTATCTGCGCAAAGTAATTGTTAAAGTTGGCTGCGAGAACATGCGTGATTTTGTGCAGCTTTGTTTTGCAGATGAAAAAGCTACCCCGTCATGTAACATGCAGAAGTATGAAAAGTATGAAGAGATAATTGGATTATTTGAGCAGATAAGAAATGAAAAAATTTCCGAAGGAGAAGTACAGGTTTGGGCCGACAGGTTCTCTGTTATAGTGAAAGAGATGTTGCTGAATAAAAACTTGCTTGTAGACGAAACCTTGTCATGGGTTAAAGAAAACTATAACAAAATTCCCATGCACATCGTATCCGGATCTGATCAGCGGGAATTAAGATCTGTGTGTGAACACCATAATATAAACCAGTACTTCAGGGATATAAATGGCAGCCCAACGCCTAAAAAGCAGCTCGTTGCCGGGCTGTT
>CALMRR010000359.1 GCA_937871925.1 uncultured Petrotoga sp. | reverse complement strand
TTCCAACGCCAGATTGAACAGATCATTCTCTCTAGTGATTCCGCGACCATAAACCATATCGACCGGTGCTTCCCTGAAAGGCGGTGCCATCTTGTTTTTAACAACTTTTATATTGGTTTCGTTTCCTATCGCTTCCTTTCCTTCTCTTATCTGATTTCCCTTTCTTACTTCAATTCTCACACTGGAATAAAATTTAAGTGCAACACCTCCCGTTGTGGTCTCGGGATTTCCATACATAACTCCTATCTTCATTCTTATCTGGTTTATAAAAATTACTATGGTTTTTGACTTGCTTACATTACCTGCAAGCTTCCTAAGAGCCTGTGACATCAGCCTCGCCTGAAGCCCTACATGCGTATCGCCCATGGATCCTTCTATTTCATCTTTTGGGACAAGAGCTGCAACAGAATCGACTACTACCATATCAACCATATTTGATCTCACAAGCGAATCAACTATTTCCAGCGCCTGTTCGCCAAAGTCTGGCTGAGATACGATAAGCTTGTCAACATCGACACCAAGTTTTTTTGCATACTCAACATCAAGAGCATGCTCTGCATCTATGAATGCGGCAATTCCATTCATTTTCTGGGCTTGTGCCAATGCTTGAAGAGCAAGTGTGGTCTTTCCAGATGATTCATTACCGTATATCTCTATAATTCTTCCTCTTGGAAATCCTCCGATTCCTAAGGCTATATCCAATGAAAGACAGCCACTTGGTATCACATCTATCTTTTCTCTTTCATCCAGACCTTTGCCCATAATCATTACAGAACCGGAACCATGTGTTTTTTCAAGCTCTTTAACTAATTTTTCGAGCATTTCTTCTTTCTTTTCGACTGTATTGTCATTTTTTGAATTATCTTTAGCCATTAATAATCACACCTCCTTCAAAATCAACTTTATACAGCTTCTTATATATGGGTCCATCACTTGTCAGAGTCGACGAGTAGATTCCCACAGAACTTGCCCCAACCGAAAGTGGTTCAAAAGTAATAGTCTCAAGTATCTTTTTCCAATCCTTTGGTGAAAACTTCATTCTCCCCACAGATATATGAGGAATAAACTCCTCGTTCTTCAAATTTATTCCGGTTCCTGTTATAGCCTTGCATATCTCTTTATAAAGACCTGAAAGTGTTGGTCCGCCATTTACTCCAAGCCAAATAACCCTTGGAAGACTATTGTATTCGAAATATCCGACCTTGCTGACATTATAGATAAAAGTAGGAAATCCAGATATTCTTGAACCTATCTTGTAAGCCATCTCGGCTATTTTTTTCATACTCATGTCTCCGAGAAATACCAACGTAAGATGTGCGGCACTTGTTTTCGTCCATGTGGCTTTAAATCCTTTTTTAACAAGCTTATCAATGGTATCGTCAAGAAGATTACCAAGTTCCTTACTCGATTCCAAAGCTATAAAAGTGCGTACAGTATTATCGCTCATGGCAATTCCCCCTCTTAATAAATATCTTTCAGCTTAACACCTTCTTTAAAAATGAAATCATAAACTTTTAAATATTTTTCATGTTTCTAATTATGTAATTTAAACCGGATACTACGCTTATAATCAATGTCAAGTACATTAGTGCACTTTCGACTATACTTCCGAACAACTGCGAATAAACACATATTATAAGAGCAATCTCAAGGACTGTCTTAAGTTTTCCAAGTTTATCCGCCGCAACAACTATTTTTTTTCCTGCCAGAAGCGTCCTCATTCCGTTAACAAAAGTATCCCTTGCAACAAGAACTACAACAAACCAAGCCGGAACCTTTGAAATAGCTATAAAAAGTATAAATATACTGTTTATAAGTATCTTATCGCACACCTGATCCATAATCTTGCCAAAATCACTTACCTGATTTGACTTTCTTGCAGCCATGCCGTCAAACATATCCGTCATAGCGGCAATAGCAAAAACTACAAGCGCTGATGTATAATAACTTTCACCGAGCAGAGTCAGAACCGTTATCGGAATTACAAAAAATATTCGCGATAACGTAAGAACATTAGCCAGATTGAAAATCATATCACTTCTCCTTCCAAATCATATTCATAACTTTCTTTTATAATGACTTCAACTAAACTTCCCAGAACGATCTTTCTGGAACTTTTGAAAAAAATACTTCCGTCTATATCCGGAGCATCCATAAACGCTCTTCCGATATAGACCCCATCCTCGTACTCTTCAACTAATACTCTGAGCTTACAGCCAACGTATTTTGCCATAATATCGTAAGATATATCCTTCTGAAGCTCCATAAGCTCATCAAGCCTTTCCTGCTTTTGAACCTCGTCAACCTTTCCGCTCATCTGGGCTGCAGGAGTACCTTCTTCTTCGGAATATGCAAAGGCACCAAGCCTGTCAAACTCATTTCGCTTAAGAAACTCTTTAAGCTGTTGGAAATCATCATCTGTTTCACCGGGAAACCCTACTATTATGGAGGTCCTTACCACTGATGGTTTCATTCTTATTTTGGCAATCATTTTTTCAAGAGCCGCGGTGTTTTTGACACGTCCCATAAGCTTAAGCATTCTGTCCGAACCATGCTGCATAGGTATGTCAAAGTAATTCACGACTTTTTCAAGTGACTGCATACAGTCTATTATCTCATCTGTCAGATAGTCAGGATGCAAATACATGACACGTACAATAAAATCTCCGCTGATACCGTTAATAGCCTTTAAAAGTTCGGTAAGTGCCTGTTTCTTATAAATATCGATACCGTAAAGCGTATTATCCTGTGATACGAGTATAAGCTCCTTTTTACCGTTTTTTACAAGAAACTCTGCTTCCCGGCATATATCTTCAATCTCCCTGCTCATAGGCTCGCCTTTGAAGTTGGGTATGGAACAAAAGCTGCATCTTCTGCTGCAGCCATCTCCTATTTTAATGTATGCATAAGCTGTTTTGGGTACATATCTTGATGTACAGCTGTAAACATCCATAGGAGTTTCCGGCTTGAAATAATACTCTCCGCTGTCTATTACCCTAAATACTTCATGAGGCGGAACAACTCCTATAAGCCCGTCAAGCTCAGTAAGATCTTTTATAAAATCGTCAAAGTATCTCTGGACAAGGCACCCTATAGCTATTACCTTAAGATTTCTGTTATCTTTTTTTAGTTCAAGGTATTCAAAAAAAGTATCTATAGACTCTGTCTTAGCCGAGTCTATAAAACCGCATGTGTCAATTATTATATAATCAGACTTACTTGGATCTTGCGAATACTTATATCCGTTCGACTCAAATACTCCTCTTAGAATATCCATATCTGCCTCATTTTTAGGGCAGCCAAGGGTGACTATATGAAACTTGTGCAATGGTATTTCCTCCGCAATAGAATTAATTAGATTATCACAATATTATTATAACAAAAAACAAGAGAATTTCCTATAAGGATAACAATATTTTTTTGGTTTCATTTGTGGTATAATTGTAATATCAATTTAAAGGAAGGTGTTTATATGGATACTTTTTTATATGCAATCCTAGTTATATTTGCCATAACTTTTATAAGCGCATACCTGAAAAGCACTGCAAAAGACGGAGCTCTTAAGAAATTTTCCAAATTCAGTGTCATTGTACAGACCAATGATGGAAAGACGGTATGGGGAAAAATGAAGCTTTTTTCAAACGGAATGGAGATAACTTATCCGAAAGAAGTACTGGTTCCTCAAGCTACAAGAAAAACATACTATATATACAAAACAGAATACGATAGCTTGTATGTATAATGAGAATCCTTAAGAACATGTCTTATGACGATCTAAGGCTCAGAGAAAAAAGAAATATCTTTTATAAAAACGGTTT
>CALMRR010000358.1 GCA_937871925.1 uncultured Petrotoga sp. | reverse complement strand
AACATACTCTGCCTCTCTGAAGCACTATACCAAAGATAATACCTATGATTAAACCAGTCCAAGCTGTTGAAGTAGCCATATAATTACCCCCCTCTAGTGATTATTTTGAGTTGCCTACTTTAATATAAATTTTCCATTCGCTGTTTCCAACTTCTTTGATTTCAAGTACTTCGTGACCCATAGAGTTTACTGTTTCTGGAATTCTTTCCATGGACATGGCATAATCAATCCATACTTCAAGAACTTCTCCCGGATTCATCTTTTTTAAGGCTCTTTTGGTTTCAACATCCGGAACCGGGCACACCTCTCCTCTGACATCCAAAGTTTTGGTAGGAACAAAATCTGCCATTTTGAACACCTCCATATAAGTATAAAAACGCTTGCTTAAAATTTCACATTGTGACTAAGCATAAAAAACCAACGAAACACGGCAGTAAACAAAATAATAATTCCACATAATTCATTTTTGCAAATCCAGAGAAAATTATAAACTTAATATGTAAATATGATCTTGCTTTAAGTGCACAACTTGGTTAATACTAAAAAGCAAAAAAAGAAAAAACCTTAAAAATAATGAAACCTGAAGGTTTTCAGAGATAATATCTTTCAAATAAAAGGTGATAAAATTAGCATTAAGAACAAAACAATAAAACGGCCTACGCTTGGGCGCAGACCGTTTTACCAAAACTTATCTATGCAGCAGAATGATAAGATCATTTACATTTGTTCCGGTAGGTCCGGTTTTTACCAACAGACCGGATTTTTCCAAAGCATGGTAAGAATCATTATTTTTAAGATATGCTGCTGGATCTATACCACAGTTAACCATTTCATTAAAGCTGTTGCCATCCGCAAGACCTCCTGCCGCATCTGTTGGACCGTCGGTACCGTCAGAACCGACACTTGAAACAACAGTATTTTCTAAACCTTTTATTTTTATTGCAGCTCTAAGCACAAGTTCTTGATTTCTTCCGCCAAGACCGTTTCCGGTGACGTTTACAACCGGTTCTCCACCAAGTATAAGAGCATAGGGCTTTTTGAAAGAAAAATCTGAAAGATCACTGTCGCGGGCTATACAGCAAAGCATATCTGCTATCTGAGATGCTTCACATCCGACAGACCATGAAAGTATTTTAGGAGTATACCCAAGTTTTTTGGCTGATTTTGCAGCACTTTCACATAAAAGCTTAACATTTCCGATTATTTGCGAGGAGACATTATCAAGAACTTTCGGTGTTTCTTTTTGTACTGCCTGCAAAGCATTTTCGGAAAGATCTATCCTATATTTTTTAAGTATCTCCGATGCCTCCTGAGAGGTTGAAGAATCAGGATATGCAGGACCTGAAGCAATACTGTCCAGTCTGTCTCCTACCACATCTGACAGCACAAGTGAAAAGATTTTTGCTGGTGAGATAAGCTTGGCAAAACGTCCGCCTTTAACAGATGAAATATGTTTGCGTACAGTATTTATCTCAACAATATCTGCTCCGCTCCGTATGAGACTGTTGTTAACAGCCATCAGTTCAGTAAGGCTTACCCCTGGTGCAGGAAGCTCAAAAAGAGCCGAACCTCCTCCGGAAACAAGAAATAGAAGAAGATCGTTTTTGGTAAGTTTTTCAGTCATTTCAAGAGCTTTTTTGGTTGCTAAAACCGTATTTTCGTCAGAAATAGGATGTCCTGCCTCATATACTTCAAAGTTTTTGATAGGACCGGCAGAGTGCTGGTACTTGGTGATTACTATTCCCTGGGTTATTTTGCCCTTTAAAGATTTTTGAGCAGCATATGCCATGCGCCATGCAGCTTTGCCGATAGCCAGCACAAAAATATTGCCTTCGTGTGAAAAATCACGAAGTGCTCTTTTTACACAGGCTTCAGGTTTAACAGCTTCAATAGAATCACTTATTATCTTAAGTGCATCTTCCTTCATATTGTACATATCCGTTCACCATCTTTCATATTGTATAATAAAATCAAATTTATAGTAAGAAAAAACTCATCAGCCACACCAACATTCCCGTAACACTTCCCTGTACCAGCGAACCCATCGTCTGAAGTTTAAGTGAAGCTTTTATATCCATACCAGACATCTGCGATACTACCCAGAAATAGCTGTCGTTGACATGCGATAAAACCATAGAACCAGCACCTACGGAGCATACTACAAGCGCCTTGGCAATTGGAGAATCAAGTCCCATAGAGCCTAAAAGAGGGAACATGATAGAAGATGCAGTTACTATCGCAACGGCAGAAGAACCCTGCATGGTTTTTATAAGAGCGGCGACAACAAACGCAACAAGTATTCCAGAATGTGAAGAAAACCCATTAAGGTTTATATCAGAAATATCCCAGGAGGCAAGCACCTTTCCCAAAGCCCCTCCGGCACAGGTTATAAGAACCATGGAGAAACAGTTTTTCAAAGCTTGTCCCACCCACCCGCTGCTGCCGAAAACATCTTTTTCTCCGTTTCTTACAAGAAGAAAAGATAGAAGCATTCCTATGAGCAAAGCCGTTACAGGGGAACCGGCAAAGCTCAAAATACTGTAAAATTCCGAAGTTCCAAAGGGCTTTGATGGTATATCGGCTAATGATCTGAGTATCATAAGCAGCAAAGGAGCAGAGATGGGAAGAAAAGACAGTAAAGCGTTTGGTATTTTTACTTCATCAGGCACGGGTTCGT
>CALMRR010000357.1 GCA_937871925.1 uncultured Petrotoga sp. | reverse complement strand
TCTTCTATTACTTTCTGGCTTATAAGCTGAGGAGCTTCTTCATATCTTTCAAAAAGCTTTCTTGAAAACAGAGCCAAGGGAATCGTCAGTCTCCTGCAGTTCCATACATCTGTTTTTACAGAAGACTACGATAAAAAACTCACTATAGGTAAAAAATACGAAAAAGAAGAAACCGGCTGTGCCAAATGCCTTACTTACCTTGTAAACAAAAAACCAGAAGAAACACCTATGTACTGCCGATATCAAAAGAGACTTCTAGCTATGAACCAAGAGGAGAACGGCATATTTATACCTGAAAATGAGAGGCTTGATTATGATTTCATAAAGTTTTTCAACATGAAGTTTGAGCAAAATGCAAATTCTGCATTTCAAAAGATAGTAGATACATTTGGAAATCTGCGGATATTCCTTACCGCAGACAGCATCGCACAAAAAGGTCTTAAAACCGGAACTTTTTATTTGCCAAAGGATAGTTACAGCATACTTCTCAAAGGTCCAGACTATTGCACTGAATTGAGAAATACGCTTGCCGGTCTTAAACAGAACTATAACAAGGAGTTTGATTTTATAATAGATATACCGTTTTATGAGGTGTTGAGAATTATCTTCGGATGGCGTACCTGTCAGAAAATCAACGGGTAAGGCAGATACAATAAAATTATAATGTTATATCAACATATGAATCCAGGAGGGAGAGTATGAACAATAGTCAATTAGAGAAAATAATAAGTCAGGAGCTGCAAACTGTTCAAAAAGAGTATAGTTTTATAGAAAAGGATATAGACATTAAACCCCTTGAAGTAGCTCAGTATATAGATCACACACTTCTCAAGCCTACAGCGACAGTTCAGGATATTAAGCTTTTGTGCCGTCAGGCCAAAGAAAATAACTTTTTTTCGGTATGCGTTAATTCGGCATATGTTTCTCTTGCAAAGGAGGAACTCCGTTCATGTAAAGTAAAAGTAGCAACTGTTATCGGTTTTCCTTTGGGAGTATGTGACAGCAGCGTAAAGGTTTATGAAACACAGAGCGCCCTTGATGACGGAGCAGACGAATTTGACATGGTTATAAATGTCGGAATGCTTAAAAGCCTTGATTATGAATATGTGTACAGGGAGATAAAGGACATTGTTGAGCAGGCTGATAAAAAAACCGTCAAGGTTATTATAGAAACATGCTATCTTACTCGCGAGGAAAAAATCGCTGCTTGTGTACTTTCTAAACTGGCAGGCGCTCATTTTGTAAAAACTTCAACGGGTTTTGGTACTGGAGGAGCAACAATGGAGGATGTATCCCTGATGAAGTTTGTTGTAGGGGAAGATGTAAAAGTTAAAGCATCCGGAGGAATAAAAGACTACAATACAGCAAAAAAGATGATTGCATGTGGTGCACAAAGACTTGGTGCAAGCGCCGGAATAAAGATAATCAAAGGGGAAAGTAGCGAAGAAAAATACTGATCTTTATAAATGAAAAGCCCCTACTTTCGTAGGGGCTATTGATTTTAGGTTTTAGATAATTTTTACGTTAGCAGCCTGAGGACCTTTCTGACCATCAACAACATCGAATTCAACTTTCTGGTTCTCTTCTAACTTCTTGTAACCATCCATCTTAATTGCTGAGAAATGGATAAATACGTCTTTTCCATCATCACCAGTAACAAAACCATAACCTTTTTTTGCATCAAACCACTTAACTGTTCCTTTCATAAAACCTTACCTCCGTAAAAACGTTACCGAGTTACCCAATGCAACGATCGGTATAATATAAGTAGATTATAAACAATAATTTAAACTAAATCAAGTAAATTTTATGTAACATTGAAAGTTTTTCAAAATATTTACATGCTATTCCCACCAATTAAAAGAATAAGAAGTAGAATATACTACCTGAGGTGATGTTGATGCTTAACGAAGATCTATATTCCAAGGACCTGATAATAAATCTTGAAAGTTTTGACGAACTGCTGGAAAAAAACTTTGAAATAAATAATTGGCACAGCATTCAGCTTCTGTCGGAAGAAGGAGAGTTTCTTGATCCCATAAGCGTAAGCCTTGAAGTTAGGAAATCCGGAGACGGTATTATTGCCAAGGGCAGGGTAAAAACGCTGCTTGGTTTGCATTGCTCCCGCTGCCTAAAAAAGATGGAACAAAGCATCGATGAAACATTTAATTCTGTTTATGTAAGCAGTCTTTTTGAAGAAAAAGGATTAAAAACCGAACATTTGGAGTCTCTTGACGATACTTTTTTTTATGACGGATCAATTTTGGATTTGACAGACAGAGTAATTGAAGCTATAATATTATCTGTTCAGGAAAAACCTTTATGTTCTCAGGAGTGTAAAGGATTGTGTCCTGTATGCGGTACGGATCTAAATGAAAATCCACAGCATATCTGCTGTGAAAAAGAAATTGATCCGCGTTTTGAAGTTCTTAATAAACTTCTGGAAAAATAAATTTATACTTATAGAGGAGGTATTTTCCATGGCCGTTCCAAAGCAAAAACCATCTAAAGCAAGAACAAGAAGAAGAAGAGCAAAGTTTTATGCAGCGATAAAAGTAGATGTAGTTAAATGCCCGAAATGCGGAGAACCAAAAATGCCACACAGAGTATGTCTTAATTGTGGTTATTATGGGAACAAGCAGATTCTTGAAATCGGAGAATAATTATGTCTAAAATCCGTATAGGATTGGACTTATATGGTGGAGATAACGCGCCCGTTTCATTGATTCAGGGCGCGATTTTTGCCTTACAAGCCCAAGATATGCCTGATCTGGAAATATGTTTCATGGGCGGAAAAAGCTCTGATTTTTCAGAGCTTACTGAAAAAGGTCTGACAAACTTCAGCTTTACTCCGGCCAGTGATAATGTCACAAACGACACAAAACCAACAGAAGTCCTCAAACTTAAGGATTCGTCTATATATATAGGATGCGAAAAATTAAAAAGTAAAGAACTGGGAGCATTTGTGAGCTGCGGAAATACAGGTGCTCTTTTATCTGCAGGAATTTTTGTTGCCGGAAGACTTCCTGGGATAAAAAGGCCGTCGCTTGTTGCCGCCTTACCCGGAAAGAACGGCAAGGTGAGGGTTCTGTGCGATATCGGAGCCAATGCCGATGTTAAGCCTGAGTTTCTTTTGGATTTTGCTAAGCAGGGAAACGCATTTGCAAGATTTCTTGGAATAGAAAATCCACGGGTTGGTCTTTTAAACAACGGTACAGAAGAAGAAAAAGGATCTTCCGTAACCAAAGAAGCCCATCAGCTCCTTAAAGGACTTCAGAACATAAACTACATTGGCTACATAGAAGCAAGAGAGATCTTCGGCAGTACCTTTGATGTACTTGTTACAGATGGATTCACAGGTAACGCAGTATTAAAAACAATGGAAGGAACAGCTTATTACATCCTTGACGAAATGAAACAGCTTATAAAAACCGGTAGTATAAAGGATAAACTGGGAGGGCTTTTGATTAAAAAAAGACTTAAACTCCTCAAATCCAAACTTGACTACAAACAGTATGGAGGAACTTTTTTGTTGGGAGTTAACGGCGTTATTGTAAAAGCGCATGGCTCTTCAGATGCACAGGCTGTTTATAACGCGATAAAAGTCGCATACAAGGCGGTAAAGGACGAACTGATTTCTAAAATCTCGCTGTAACAGGGGGTAATATTTTGTGCGGAATTTTTGGGTTTGTTGGTGAAGGACTTAATGTCCAAGACTTGATTAATGGGTTGAAAAAACTTGAGTACAGAGGTTATGATTCAGCTGGTATAGCAATTGAAAACGAAAAAAAC
Organism: uncultured Petrotoga sp.; assembly: GCA_937871925.1. Classification (GTDB taxonomy): domain Bacteria; phylum Thermotogota; class Thermotogae; order Petrotogales; family Petrotogaceae; genus UBA5851. The sequence continues at coordinate 7,112 of CALMRR010000357.1, read as the reverse complement.
ATCAGCATTTACAAAAAAGAAGGAAGAATTTACAATCTTGAGTCTGAAATTCCACAGCTCATGGAAAAAAAGATTTCCACGGCATTGGGACATACCAGATGGGCAACTCATGGCGGGGTAAGCGACCAAAATTCACACCCTCATACCGACTGCACCGGAAAAGTAGCTATAATTCATAACGGGATAATTGAAAACTTTCAGTACCTGCGGGAAAAGCTTATTAAAAACGGGCATATTTTCAAATCCGAGACCGATTCAGAAGTTATTGCCCATATGGTTGAAGAAAACTATTCAGGTAATCTTCTTGAATGTGTTATAAAAGTTCTCCACGAACTGAACGGAGCCTATGCAATCGGGGTAATACACACGGACGAGCCAAACTGTATAATTGCTGCAAGGAAAGGGAGTCCGCTTGTAATATCTGCCGGGAACAATCTTTCAATGCTTGCGTCCGATGTCACGCCTATTCTGCGTTATTCAAAAGATGTCAATTTTTTAAACGACGGAGAGATTGCCAAGCTTACCAATAACGGTTATGAACTGTATGACCTTGATGGAAAGACCATTGAAAGAAAACCTATACATATCAACTGGGATGAGGCATGTGCCGAAAGAAGCGGCTACAATCACTTTATGGAGAAGGAGATCTTCGAACAGCCCATTGCCATAAAATCAGCAACCATAGGACGTTTAAAAGACGGAATTCCTTGTATTAAAGAGCTTGAACCGTTAAAAGATTTTATAGAAACCAAGCTTGAAAAGATTTATATTGTGGCATGTGGAACAGCTTATCATGCTGGTCTTGCAATGAAGTACTTCATGCAGTACTATTCAAATATTGATGCAAGTATAGAAGTGGCTTCCGAATTCAGATACATGAATCCAAAGATTGACGGGAAAACTCTTACAATTGCCATTTCGCAGTCCGGAGAAACTCTTGATACTCTTGAAGGAGTAAGGATTGCCAGGAAGAACGGCTCTCATGTGCTTACCGTATGTAATGTAGTCGGTTCAACCATTCCAAGAGAGTCTGACTCTGTAATATATATGAACACAGGGCCGGAGATAGGCGTTGCGGCAACCAAAACATATACGGCACAGATAGCTATACTCTATATTATCGGAGCTCAGATTGCACTATGGAAGAACATGTACTCAGAGGATATTAAAAACGTATTATGTCAAATAGAGAGTCTTCCTGAATACTTCAATACAGTACTGGGTTACTCCCAAAAGATAAAAGAACTTTCAAAGTCTTACTGCGGATACAGAAATATGATGTATATTGGCAGAAGGTTTGGATATACAGCGGCTCTTGAAGGGGCACTTAAGCTTAAAGAAATTAGCTACATAAACGCCACAGGATACCAGGCAGGAGAACTTAAACATGGACCCATAGCACTTTTAGATCAGGAGTTTCCTGTTTTTGCAGTGGTATGTGATGATGACATAAAAGAAAAGATGATATCAAATATAATGGAAGTCAAAGCCAGAAAAGCAAGGGTTGTCGCTGTAGGAATCGAAGGGGATGAAAAAATAAAAACCCTGACCGATGATTATATACTTATTCCCAAATGCGAACAAGCGGTTTTTCCGCTTGCGGTTGCTCCTGTTATGCAGCTTTTTGCCTATAACGTGGCATTGCTGAGAGAGCTTGATCCCGATAAACCCAGAAATCTTGCAAAAAGCGTAACTGTTGAATAAAAATTACGGAGGTGAGTTTTTTTTGGAACTAGATAAGGTAAAAACAGTTCTAAAACAGGTAATCTCGTTACTGGACGATAAAGACGCCAAAGATATAAAAATAATCGATATGAAGGAGTCTTCGCTCATAGTGGATTACTTTGTGATATGCACAGTCGACTCCGATGCCCTCATGAGCGCACTGAGAGACTACGTTCTGAAAATCTTTAAAGATAACAAAATTGATCTTATAACCTACGATAAAGGGAAAAACTACGACTGGATGATCATCGATGCCGGATCTATAGTGGTTCATTTCTTTACAAAAGAGGGACGAGAATTTTACGACTTAGAAGGACTATGGTCAGAGTTTGATAGAATAGAAGTGTAATAAAATCCCTTAAAGGGATAAAGCCCACGTTTTTCGTTCCCCACCACGGTGCCCGGATACTCTTTAGGGTTGGTGCGGTAAAAAGAAAAGCGGAGGATGAAAACCAAATCAAAATTCAGCGGAGGTGCAGGATGTCAGTAGTAAGCATGAAACAGTTATTGGAAGCCGGAGCTCACTTTGGTCACAGAACCAGAAGATGGGATCCGAAAATGAAACCGTACATATTCACAGAAAGAAAAGGAATTCATATCATCGACCTTCAGAAGACACTTCAGTCAGTAAACGATGCTTATGATTTCATAAGAAATGTATCTTCAAACGGCGGAAGCATACTTTTTGTTGGAACCAAAAAACAGGCTCAGCAGATCGTGGCCGATGAAGCCAAAAGATGCGGCGGGTTCTATGTTAACAACAGATGGCTCGGAGGTTTGCTTACAAACTTTACAACCATAAGAAAAAGAATCAACAGACTTGAAGAACTTCTCGCTTATGTTGAATCCGAAGAGTTTACAAAGCTTCCAAAAAAGGAACAGTCACACTACAAAAGAATTCTTGAAAAACTTGAAAAGAACCTTGGCGGTTTGAGAGGAATGACCAAACTTCCGGAAGTCATGTACGTTATTGACCCCAGAAAAGAAGAAATTGCCATAAAAGAAGCCAATGATCTTGGCATTCCTGTTGTTTCTATAGTTGATACCAACTGTGATCCGGACGTTATTGACTGGATAATCCCTGCGAACGATGACGCTATAAGAGCCGTAATGCTTATTACAGCAAAGATGGCCGATGCTTTTATAGAAGGACGAGAAGGAAGAACCGATGCTGTACAGGTATCTACATCAGCAGATACAGCAGAAGATATTCCTGAAGAGATAGCCAACAAGCTTGATGCAGAAGAAAAATACAGTGAAATTGCCAGCAGCCTAGTTGAAGAAGAGGAAGAAAAATAATAAAACAAACCAAATAAAGACGCCGTAATGGCGTCTTTTTCATAAGGAGGAAGAATGCGATTTTTAATCAAGACCTTCGGATGTCAGATGAACGTCAACGACTCCGAAATCATGTCAGGCCTTCTCACCAAAGCAGGGTATCTATGGACAGAAAATCCTGAAGATGCCGATATAGTTCTCATAAACTCATGTGCGGTAAGAGAAAAGGCTGAGAACAAAATGTACGGAACCATCGGACAGTTTCTCAAGATAAAAAAAAGCAGAAAGCTCATAATAGGTGTAGGTGGCTGTTCCGCAGAAAAAGAAGGTAAAGCGATTCTGGAAAGATTCGACGGAGTTGACTTTGTTTTTGGAACCAGAAATATCAGCGATATTGTAAACTTAATCCAACGGGCACAGAAACACAAACGCTTTGTGGATCTTTCAGACAAGCTCGACTGTGTTAGCTATGAACTTCCAAAAAATCCAACCAGCCGACATCACGCATGGATAACTATAATATACGGCTGTAATAAGTACTGCACCTACTGTATCGTTCCATATACAAGAGGTCTGGAAAAAAGCCGTCCTTATGAGGATATAATAAACGAAGTATATGACTATGCAGCAAAAGGATACAGGGAAATAACTTTTTTAGGACAGAACGTTGATTCTTACGGCAAAGATTTTTCTGACGGAAAACCCAAACTTGATTTATTAATAAAAAAAGTTTCGGAAATCGAAGAAATTAAAAGAGTATGGTTTCTTACATCGTATCCTACAGATATTACCGATTCGCTAATTGACGAAATAGCTGCATCACGCAATGCGGCAAGAAATGTCCACCTTCCCGTACAGGCAGGAAGCGACCGCATACTCAAAAGTATGAACCGAAGATATACAAGACAACAGTTTATAGATCTTGTGAAAAAAGTAAAAGATAAAATACCTTCTGTGACAATCAGTTCGGATATTATTGTAGGATTTCCGGGAGAGACAGAAGAAGACTTTCAGCAGACAGTCGATCTAATAAAAGAATGCCGATTTGAACGTGTTAACCTTGCAGAATACTCTCCGCGGCAAGGAACGATAGCATATAAGTATAAGCCAGATAACATTCCTTCTGAAGTGAAAAACAGAAGACTTATGTACCTTATGGAACTTCAGAAAGAGATTAACCGCGAAGAAAATGAAAAGTACAGGGATAAGCTCCTGAGGATAATACCTGAAGCTAAAGCCAGTGATACAGCTCTTTATGGCAGAACAATGAATAACAAGATAGTTATATTTAATTCTCAGGACACTTCCCTTATAGGAAAGTTTGCTGACATAAAGATAAAAAGAATAACCGCAGGTCCGCTTTACGGTGAAATGACAAAAAATGAAAATGATGCCGGATTTGATATTCAAAATGATCCTACATTTTTGATATAATTTAAAAATGCCTGCAAAATTAAACTGCAGGCATTTTTTGCCGATAACATATAGCAGATATGATATAATTTATCTGATTAAACACAAAAAGTTTGTGAAATCTGGAGGAAATATGCAGTTTTTTCAGTTTATGCAGGTATATATTGTTTCAATAGGTCTCCTTACAGTAATATTATTAAAAATCCTGCATGAAAGAGATTATGCCCATTTTCAAAATAAACTTTTTGCAATCATTGTAGCAATTACCATAAATGTTCTTATTGTTGAAGCTTTAGGCTGGAGACTCGATGGCATAGCTGGCAGTACTGCAAGACTCCTTTTAATACTGGATACCGTCATACTGATGATAATTACCCTTTATCCCGGAATACTGTGGATAATGTATCTGCACTATCAACTTCACCACAACAAAAAAAGAACCAAAAAGATTTGGCTCTGGTTTTCTCCGGCAATCGTGTATATAACCATTCTTTCACTTACAGCTCCGGTCAACGGACTGCTTTTTTATGTGGATGAGATGAACAGATATCACAGGGGGAGTTGGTACTGGCAGGCAGAGCTTTTATACTTTGGCTTTTTCCTTATAGGACTAATGATGATTGTATTTAATAAGAAAAAAATCCCCAAAAGCGATTTTTATACGCTGATTACGTTTCCTCTGATCCCATTTATAGGTACCCTTATCCAGATGCTTTTCTACGGTATGGCACTTGCATGGAACAGCGTCTCAATATCATTGCTCATTATATATATTAACATCCAGAGCCGGGCAATAAATTCTGACTATCTTACAGGCCTTTACAACAGAAGAAGATTTGAAAATTACTTTGAGGACCTAACAAGAATTGCATTCAATAAAAAATTTCTTCTGCTTATGCTTGATGTAGATAACTTTAAACGTATTAACGATAAATGGGGCCATAGGATGGGTGACAGAGCTCTTGAAAAATGTGCCCTGATACTTAAAAAATGCTTTCACAATGATGATTTTATAGCACGCTACGGGGGAGATGAGTTCGTAGTATTACTCGAAATAAAAAACGAAGAAGATATCGAAGCTATAATCAGAAGACTTAAAAGCATGACCGCTAAGTATCCGCCTACCGAAAATCAACCATTTGAAATAAGTTTCAGCATAGGACATGCTTTATATCCAAAAGAATCGGCTGATCCGAAGAAATTATTTCAGATAGCCGATTCCAGAATGTATGAAGAAAAAAGAAAACTGTACCTGAGAATCAAAGAAAATTAAAAACACCTGAAGGTAAGCCCGCCTCTTTTAGAAAAGGGAACAGCAGAGAACTTTTCTTCAGAAAAACAAAGATTCAGGTCGTTTATAAACCCAAGCTTCTTAAGTGCAAGGGCGTGTGATGATTTCTCTATTATCTGTGAAGCTGTAAGTCCGGCAAGAGCAAGACATATGTTTGAATCATCATTCAGAGAGTACTGCCCCTTGTTAAGAAAGTTCTGAATGATCTTCCCAGCAAGATAAAGATCTTCTGATGAAACACAGTTCTTTGTACCGGAGCAGAGTATTCCTATATCATCCGCTGTTTCCAGGTACTGGCATATCTTAAGGTAATTTTGAAAAGATGCAGCCATTACATCAGAGTTTTCACAGACCTTTGAAAACGCTTTGGCACCATTGGAAGTAGTTATCACATAATCATGAGCAGAAAAATTAAACCCTTTTTCATACTGTACCTTAAGCTCATACGGAGAGTTACCAAAATCAAAGCCCTTGACTTTAAGACCCTTTCTTTCACCAAGTATCTTAGATTCTTCTCCTTTCATACTCATTGCCTGTGACACAGTCCGTACCATACTTACCTTTTTTGCCCCGTATTCAAAAAGATATGATATAACAGTTGTCGATCTAAGCACATCTATAAGCAAAACAACCTCATGCTCTATTTTTTTTTCAGGATAGGGAATAACATACGAAGTTATTTTTTTCATGCTCCACCTTCTTTATTAAAAGGACTCTTCATCCTTATTAAGTGAAAAGAACCCGTCCAGATGCCATGTTTCATTCAAAGAAAGTATTCTGAAATGATCCGGTTTTTCAAAAGTCAAATGACTTATACCGGTATTTTCAAGCCCATATACTCTGGAATTTATAGATATCTGCATGAGCCAGCTAAAAAATGCTCTTAAAAAAAGTCCATGAGTTACTATTATGATGTTGTCTGATTCATCGTGTTTATGTATTATCTCTTTTACCGCTTTTACTGCTCTGATCTGAAGATCCGCTTTTGATTCAACACCTTCGATAGATACGATGGGATCTTTGGACCACATTTCAAACTCCTCACCGAACTGCTCCTTGACCTGTTCTATCGTAAGACCGCTCCAAAGATCAATGGCACACTCCTCAAGCTCTTTTACCTCTTTTACCTCAAGCCCGAACTGCTGAGATATTATAGCAGCCGTCGTCTTTGCCCTGATAAGCGTTGATGAATACACAGCCTTTATATCCATGTTTTTGAATCTCTGAGCAGCAAGCCGTGCCTGCTCAATACCCTTAGTTGAAAGAGGTGCATCTATTGTCCTTCCCTGCCAGATTCCGTCGATGTTTGCCTGTGTTACGCCATGCCTTATAAGATATATATGCATACACTACTCCTGTTAACTCCCTGCTCCAAGCGGGATTATTAAATACCATACTTTCCAGC
>CALMRR010000356.1 GCA_937871925.1 uncultured Petrotoga sp. | reverse complement strand
TTTGTCAATTGCTTTTTGGTTAACTATTCCTTTTCTTTTTTATAACCTTGTCCACCTTTCACAGTGTTATTATCTTCCAGTTGGATTTTAAATAAAAAAAGACAGACTTTCGCCTGTCTTAATAAAATCAGTAACTTTCAAACGCTTCAAAAATTTTTAATGATTTATCTGAAAGTATGTACAACTTGTTTGTGTTTACCTCAATCTTAAGAGGTATATAGTTGGTATAGTACTCTTTTTCCGTCAACTGTGTTTTCTTATTAAAAACGCTTATCTTATCTTCAAGAGCTATAAAGACATACTCTTTACTAGAAGATAGATCATTTATGTTTTTAAGATACTTGAAAGGCTTGTTAATCTTTTGCCCTATATTAAGCACATTTAGATTCTTATTAAAGTCTATAACATAAAGAATTTCTCCATCAAGGATGGCTTTATTTATACGGAAATCAAAGTTGAACAGATTCTGTTTATCCTTCAATGTGTAGAGCTTTCCGGAATTTTTTGTAAGAACGTATATACCGTTGCTGCTTTCAGCTATCATAGCAATTTCTTCCTGAAAAGAGGCAATCTTTAAAACGGCAAACTCTTTTGCGTTCACATCGATTTTGTATATATCTCCTAAATTAGTTCCTAAATAGAGATCAGAGCCGGAAAGAAAAGATGTAGTAATTTGAGAATTGTCCAGAGTTTTTTCTAAATCAAACTTCGATGAGTATATACTTCCTAGGGTGTTAAGTATATACTGACTGTCAGATGTGTTTATTATATAGTTGGGATATAACATCTTGGTTTTTAATGAATTTTTCTCTAAAAATGTCTCTTTATCATATCTTTTTATGGTTTCGCTTTCAAAAAGATATAGAAGATCCGATATCTGAAAAACCTTTGTTTCTGTATTAACAGGGATCTCTGCTATCTGATTGATAGAATTTTTAAGCATTTCACTTTCTTCTGATACATAAAGTTTTACTGTTTTTATATCTTTATTTTTTACTTTGGATTTAAGGTTCAGCGCTCCGTCTTTTTTTAGGTATTCACCATACATCATCTGAGTATCTGTCGAAAGAATAAATCTGTTTTCCGGAGGAATCTTAACAAACGAGAAAATCTTTTCCTGAGAAATTTCATTTGTTCCAAAGTTACTTTTAACTACAATTTTACCATCTTTTACACCTTCAAGATTACCATAAAATCTTACATTGTTATTCATCACAAAGTAATATGGAAGCTTTGGCGGTTCTGTGCCGGTACCGGTAATGAGAGTAACATTTTTTATATCTGTTTTGAAAAATCCAAAAGCAAGTTTAAGATTAATTTCATCATTCAAAAGGTCAATGCTCTGAAAATTAAGGGTGTATCCTTTAGCAAGCATAACTGAGTTGGGAAGAACTTCTTCAGTTTTCTGATCTCTAATAAGCGATACAACATACTTTATATCAAATTCTGCATCTCCCATATCGTCTACTTTCATCAGTATCTTTCCGTTATTTATGGTTATAATGTCTCCTGTCAAAAGAGTATTTTCTCCGAGAAAAGCCTTAAATTTCTTGCCCGAATAATCATTTGTAATCTCATCTTTAAGAGTGTTCTGCCTTACATTCCAAAACTTAAGCACATTTAGATCCTTAAGATAGAATCTACCTGATGTTGTTGTTACGGTAGCCTCATTGGTTTCAAGGCTATATTCCGAGACATAACCTGAAAAATTCATCTTATCTATTACAACACCATTTATATCAAATGTCTGGTCATCAAAAGAAATCATATTTATGCTGTCAAGAGGGAGGCTTATTGCTGTTCCAAACCCTTTTATACTGACTTTTCCGTCTTTAACAGATACAACAGTAACTTTTATGCTATTACCGTCAGTGGTCTTTATTGTTGCAGAAAACGCAACCCCTGCAAAGATAGTAATAAAGCTTAAAAATATAATCGCTGCTTTTCTCAAAACATCCACCTCCAGCTTATTTTGTTTTCATATAGGAAATAATACTCTCTATAATTGCTTTGATTTCACTGTTTATGTCTCCGGTCTGCAAAGAAAAACCCGCCGCTCTAACATGTCCTCCACCGCCATACTTCAAAGCTATCTGTGAAACATCAACATAACTTTTCGAACGAAGCGATACATGCCAATCATTTTTTTCATATTCTATAAAGGTCACTGCAACTTCAACACCTTTTATAGATCTTAGATCCGATACAAAAGGCGGAACATTTACCGGATCAAATCCGTATTTAGAACTCATTTCTCTTGGTATGGCAACATGGGCAACCGTATTTTCGTTTTCCAGTTTCATTTCATTCAATACATCCTTTAAAAGAAGCTTACTTTCAAGCGGAACATTTTCCAGAATCATATTAGTGATATATGAAAGTTCAGCCTTCTTTGACAATAAAAATGCGCAGTCGTTAAAAACTTTCTCATTAACGTTGGAATACTTAAAAAAACCAGTGTCTGTAGCTATTCCTAAAAGATTTGCAGTAGCAAGTTCTTTATCGTATTCAACTCCAAGACTAGTTAATACTTCAAGTACCATCTGAGCACATGATGCATATGAAGCATCTACCCAATTAACATGACCAAAAAAAAGATTGGTTGCGTGATGATCTATAACTACTACCCTTCTATATTTAAAAAGTTCCTGAACCTTTCCAACTCTGTCCGGAGAAGAAGCATCAACTATTATCAAAAGATCTGCCGGATCCTTTTCAACACACTCTATCTCTCTAATCTTGTCATTTACAAACTGAAAATTTCTTAAGTAATCAGGTATCTTTGAATCTATGACTCCTATTACTCTTTTTCCAAGTTTTTCAATACCCATAACCATTGAGGAAACAGAACTTACATCATCCCCATCCGGATCAATATGTCCAGCAACAATTATAGCTCGTGCCTGAGTAATCTCTTTAAGTATTTCTTCTTTCATAACGTTTATCTCCTGTTAGAATAATTTTATTGACGTCTTTACAACTGACTCAAACTTTCCTTTTATTTGATCGGCAACCGCAAGAACCTCTTTATGATTAAGCGGTTGTGGAAGTATACCAGCGGCCATATTTGTTACCGCAGAAAAAGATATTACTTTTATTGAACAGTGGTTTGCGGCAATTACTTCCGGCATGGTTGACATCCCTACCAAATCAGCTCCCAGCTTCCGTGCAAGTTTTATTTCTGCAGGCGTTTCATAGCTAGGGCCTAGAAACCAGCAGTACGTACCACTCTTTATCTCCGTGCCGGATGCTTTTGACTGGTTTATGACTCTTTCAAGCCAGTTGCTGTCGCATGGAAGTGCCATGCTCGGAAATCTTGGGCCTATTTCATCTTTATTGGGACCTATCAGAGGGTTTTTAAATGAAAAGTTTATAAAATCTTTATTTGCTACTATATCTCCGGGTTTATACATCATATTTACTCCACCGGCAGCATTAGTTAAAATAAGCCCCTTCACTCCAAGTTCTTTCATCACATATATAGGAAATGCAATATTACGGATTTTATGCCCTTCATAAGCATGAAACCGACCTTTAAGAGTTATAACCTGAACTCCTTCAAGTTTGCCTACTACAAGTTTTCCTTCGTGCCCTATAACTGTCGAAACAGGAAAATTAGGGATGTCTTTATAATTTATCACCCTTGGATCCTGTATCTTATCTGCCAAATATCCCAAACCAGAACCAAGAATCAGACCTATAATAGGTTTTTCTTCAATTTGAGAGTTGATATATTCACATGCTCTTCTTACCATGGTTAACATTTTCCCACCTCTAAGATCTTTTTATTCTCCAATTACCTGAATTATATAAAACTTTTCCTTACTAAGATCTATAATTTTATCTTCCACTTGCACAACTGGCTGAAGTTCGTTCCCTTTACGTACAGCTACTACAGTGGCAGTTCTGGAATCATTAAGCTTAACTATAGTTCCGGGAGGATATACTCCAAAGACCTTTATAAAAGAAGAAGAAATTTCAGGATCAAAAATTTTTCCTGCATTCTGTAAAATATAAGAAACAACCTTGTAGTAGTTCCACATATCTTTATAGGCTCTTTTGGAGGTAAGTGCATCATATACATCTGCTACAGATATAAGCCTGCCGTAAAAAGATATCTCTGTACCTTTTTTTCCGAGTATATAACCACGTCCGTCATATCTCTCGTGATGCTCATATACTCCTCGTAGAATGTCTCCTTCAATCTTCTGCTCCTGGCAAATAAGCTTGCCAAAAACTACATGCTGTTTTACTATATTATACTCATCATCGGTCAATTTTCTTGGAGCATTCAGTATCTTTTCATCTATACGGCTTTTGCCTATATCATGGAGAAGACCTGCATAAGTAAGCTCATAAAGATCTTTTTTCGCAAATCCCATTTCTATAGCCATAAGCAAAGTAATGAGTCCAACATTTAGAGTATGAGCATATGTATACTGGTCAAATGAATTAAGCTTAACAAGAGGAATATAATTTACATCACCGAACTTCTTCATTACATCTTCTACAAGTTCGTTGGTAGAATCAGATAGCAACTCTTTGTCTATCTTTTCATTTTGTCTGAGCTTATCCCATGTTTTTTGTATGTTTGAAAATGTTTTCTTAGATATTGATTGATCAAGGATATTATATGAAGACATCTTGTTCTCGTATGTTGGCACCAGAGCTAGTCCTCGATACCGTAAAGAATGTCTTACTGAATCAGAAATAATTATGCCCTTCTTAAGCTTGGCGCTAGGAATGTCCAAAGCTAGTATATACTTATCAGGTTCAATTTTTAGTGTGTCTTTAAATTTTATTTTCATTTCCCTCTGCCACTTCTTTTATAAAAAATCCTGTCTCAGGACCGGTTTGAATACTTTTACCTTCGACATTTACAATTGGGAAAACAGCCGCTATTCCTTTTTTTATAACCTGTGCTATCCTGCCATCATTCAGAACGACTTTGGTACCGCTAGGGTATAGTCCGACAACAGAAAAAAATATGCTTACATAATAAGGATCAAAAAGCTTTCCGGCATTTTTCAAAAGGTAGCTCATAGCTTCATACGGATTGTTGCCTATTTCTATATATGAGTCATACGCATCGCCAATTTGCATTATACGTACAAGAGGACTTATCCTCTCATCTCTTAGCCCCATCAGTATTCCTTTTCCGTCATACCTCTCATGATGTTGGAGAATAGAGTTCACTATTTCTTTTGAAAGCGTCGCTTTTAAGGGCTCAAAGGCTTTATATCCAGCAATTATATGAGATTTTACAAATCTATCTTCGCTCTTGTCGTAATCGAAAATGATGCGTGTATTAAGAAATCCGTATCCAAGATCATGAATAAGACTTGCTTTTATCAATTCCAACGAAAAAACTTTTGGCATTTTAAGATGTGAGGATATTATTGAAGCTATTATAGAAGTATTTATACTGTGAAGGGTAAGTGCCTTATCTCCTATAGAGTGGAAAAGGTTGAGAATTATCTCATCCTTTTCTATAAAAGTTTTGTGAAGATCTTCCACAAGACTTTCCATTTCCTGAGGCTGTTCATTTATTTTTGTAATATCTTTTATTTTTTCAAACTGGTCATTCCATTCTTTATATTTTTTTGCCTCTACAATCGGAGGGATATCCTTAAATTCAACTTTAATATCTTTTCCAAGAATAAAGTCGTCTTCGTCATAAATTATGACTTCACGTATGCCGCGATTTTTGAGTTTTTGAATATCAGCCTCAGTAAGTACATTGCCTTCTGATAGAAGAATTACTGCGTTGTAGGTAACATGTTCGGCAAGTATGAATCCGGCTTTTAGGTCACTTAATTTAACCTTGCGCATAAAATCCACCTCTTAAAAAGATCTCTACTCTGGCTTCAAAACAGAAACATACTTATTTCCTTCAAATATATCTCCTGCAGCCCTTAATACCTGAGATAATGTTACTGATTCAATATTCTTTATTACATCATCAATTGTTATAGGCTCATCGTTATTAAGATAAAGATCCAAAACATTCATTCCCAGAGAAACGTTACTCTCAATATCTATTGTAAGCTTTCCGATAAGTCTTTTCTTTCCATAATTAAACCATTGCTCTGCATCCTTGTCCTTGCAAAAACTCTTTAGGACATTTTCAAGTTCATTTGTATATTTAGTAAGCTTATCTCCTGAGGTCGCTGCAAAAACCAGAAAGACTCCACTTTTTTTATAAGCGTTATACTCTGATGTAACTTCATATACAAGAGATTTTTCTTCTCTTATCCTATTAAAAAGCAAGGAACTCATACCGCTTCCAAGAAGCGTGTTAAGAACCAGAGAAGGATAATACCCTTCGTCAGACCGCGAAGGCGCTTTGAAAGCGTTTACTATATAGTGTTGTGAAAGATCTTTTTTTGTCTTTTCTACTATGATATTTTTATTTTTAAGCTGCGGACTTTTCATCTCACTTATAAAACTTTCCTTACCCTCAAAAATGGAAAGATAGTCTGCAATCTTGTCTTCATCGTACGAACCGGTAAGTACAACTGTAACATTGGACGGTTTGTAAAATTTATTATAAAATCCAGTAATAATTGATTTATCAAAATTCTCAACATTCTTTCTGTTACCAATTATTGGACGTGCAAACTCCGGATTGTAAATATTTCTGAATAGATTTTCAAAAACATTGTCCACCGGATCGTCTTCATACATTGAAATCTCTTCATATATTACATCTTTTTCTTTTTCTATGTCTGCTTCATTAAATAATGGTTTGAAAACAATATCCGAAAGTATTTCCACAGCCGTCATAACTTCTGTGGAAGGTACTTTTGCATAATATATCGTAAGGTTATT
>CALMRR010000355.1 GCA_937871925.1 uncultured Petrotoga sp. | reverse complement strand
CGTAGGTTTCCTATATCAGTCTTTCAAAGGATATAAATACATCTCCCCTGAATGAAAGCCTGCCATTGTCACCTTCAGTTATTTGGGCATACTCTTGTGCGGAAACTTCAAATACTTTTCTGTCAGCACTTTCAAATTCAAAAGTTATATAATAATTATTGACTGTAGCTTTTGATCTTACGGGCTTTATCTGAGAAAATTGAACAGATGTGTCCTGAAGGGTTTTGACCACTTTGGCGGGAACGGTTATGAGAGGTTCTTTTTTGCTGTGCCTTGATTTAAAAACGCCTAAAATTACGTTAAAAAAGACAAGTGCGAATATCAGTATGAATACTAATATCCCCGCAGCAGTTATACCATAAGAAAGAACGTCAAACACCATATAGCCCTCCTTATGCATCTTGTTTATAGAAATATTTTACCACATCTTCAATATCTGGTTCTTTTATAATTATATCTTCAATTTCAAATAATTTAAAAAGAGTACCGGCAATATCTCCGGGTTTTTCAGCGCCATGAAGCATTACAGTCAGTTCAGATTTTTCCTGGTTAAACGAACGGTTATCCAGATAAAGGAACTTTCTGTTATCCTGACCTATAGATTCTTTGCGTATCTTCACCTTTACCTGAAGCGGCAGCCCTGCTTCAGCCTTCAGTTCATTCTTACTTCCATTGAAAATTATCTGTCCGTTATTTAAAATCATTATCTGAGAACACAAATTTTGTATATCCTCAAGATCATGTGTTGTAAGAAAGATGGTCTTACCTTGCTTATTGAGCTCTTTAAGAAAGTTATTAACTTTTTCTTTTGAAAATATATCCAGCCCTATAGTTGGTTCATCCAGGAAAAGAATATCCGGATCATGTATCAGGCATGCCCCTATTTCAGCTCTCATACGCTGCCCAAGGCTCAAAAACCTTACCGGTTTTTCCAAAAGCTCCTGAAGATCAAGGTTTTCAAGTATATAAGAAAGCTGCTGGGTATACTTGGTTTTGGATATTCTGAAAATATCGCGCAGGAGATTATAAGTATCTATTACCGGCAGATCCCACCACATCTGGGTTTTCTGTCCAAAAACCGCTCCAATTTTCCTAACGTGTTCCTTGCGGTCTTTCCACGGACAAAGGCCGTCAACGCTAACCATACCGGATGAAGGAACCATTATTCCGGTGAGAACTTTTATTGTAGTAGATTTTCCTGCTCCGTTAGGGCCTATATAGCCCATGAATTCGCCTTTCTTAACCTGTAAAAACAGATTGTCCAGGGCATAAAGTTCTTTTTTTGTCTTTTTTGAGATAATAGTATATTTTTTAGTGAGTCCTTCAACTTGGATGTAACTCATGCTTTCCTCCTTATGTCCCGCTTCCGGTATATTTTTTAAGACCTGTATTCCATATTATGGCACACGGCAGTATTAAAAGAGTGCAAGCTATTGCCGGAGATGCCAGATAGACGACATTTCCACTTTTTCCTGTCAGAAACGAAAGAGGGTAGTATCCCGTAGTTGCAACCGGAATAATAAAAGTGATGATACCTCTGATCAGGTGGTTATAGATTTCCGCCGGATAGTACGAAGCGTTCTTGGTCGAATAAAATGCCAGAACTATAATATCTTTATTTCGTGTTGTCCAAAAGGCTATACTTGCTAGGAAAATATTTATTTCAAAAGTCATGAGCACAGAGAAAAACATCAGTAAGAAAAACCAGAAAACCAGGCTGAAATCACTTTCAATGTTGTATACTCCCCAAAGACCTACAGCCACAGCCTGAATAATTATGCCTGCTCTTTTGAAATCTATTTTCTGAAGCATAATCTGTATTATAGGACTGACAGGTCTTAGGAGGAAGGTATCAAACTTTCCGGTTACTATTAGATCTTCAAAGTTATGCAGTCCTTCCGCAAAAAGTCTGAAAAATCCCCATCCTCCTTCTGTTATTCCGTAAATAAAAGCAAGCTCAGCTAAAGTCCATCCTTTTATAGTTTGCATACTTCCAAGAAGAAAGACTATAAGAATAAAATCACTTAGTATGCTTAATCCGCTTGCAAATATATCTACAAAAAAGTTAGTTCTGTCTGCAAGCTGAGTTTTCAAACTGGCTTTAAAAAGAGTAGAAAATATCATATCAGCCTCCTGTAATTCTAATATCTTTGGTGACTTTTTCGGTTATAATCCTGCAGACTGCCCAGAGCAAAAAAACCCAGACGGCTTGAACCGTAATACCAAACAGAGGATTGATCCTGCCAAGGTAGATGCTTGAAGGTATATATCCGCTGCAGGCGAACGGTTGGATTGATATAACCAAGCGTAAGGCAGGCGGAAAGTATTCAGCCGGAAGGAAAAAACCGCCGAAAAGATTCATCAAAAAATAGTAAGTATTCTGTGCGGCAGAGATATTAAAAAACTTCAATGCCCAAAGACCGACAATATAATTTAGAAAAAACGAGACCAAAAAAGCCAGAAAAAGAGATAAAAAATACGGAAGAAGAATTTTAGGAACAGGCAGTTCTATTTGGAGAAGAAAGATACTGAAAAGAAATATCGGAAGACTTCGGAACAAAAGATTGTAAAAACAATGGCCGCCTACTTCAAAAAGACTTAACTGTAAAAGGCTGTAAGGCTTGAGAAGATCAAAGGAAACGGTTCCTTCCCGTGTTTTCTCATAGAGGAAACATCCGTAAGGCAGGAACATGGTTACCCAAAGGGATGCCTGGTTTACCATGACATAAGTAACCATCTGTCTGACCTGTGACGGAGGCTTATCCTGAAGCAGTGCCATCCATACACATGAATATACGTATCCGAAAATAAAACTGCCAAGAGTGTTTATCATGTGGTTGAATACGTATATTCTGTTTCTTTTGAAAGCTGTTTTAGAAAGTCCGAACAACGACAAAATTTTGAACACCTCCTTATATGGGTGTTCATTGAAAAGCGGATAAGATTATTCTACCATATTTCCTCATTTTTTCAAAATAAAAAATGCCTGATTATAAATCAGGCATTTAATAGTTATTTAGAGAGTATTTCAGCGCATTCCTCGCATATTCCAGAGATTTTCAATGAAACTTCTTTAACATGAAAAGACTGGTTTTTAAAAAGTTCTTTAAGCATTTTCTGATCAAGATCTACGTTAAATGCTTTTCCGCATTTGGTACATACAAATATGGCGTTTCCACTGTTGGTTTGGGTTTTAACGTACTCATATTTGATATTATCATCATCGAAAAGCACTTCTTTAAGAAGTCCGAGATCAACCAGAAGATCTATGGCACGCTTAACAGTCATCTTGCTTGTCCTGTGACTCCTTTTCTTTCTCATTTCCATAAAAACATCGTCGATGCTTAACAGTTTTCCGTTAGAGTCCATAAAGACTCTCAGAATTAGTTCCCTTTGAGCAGTCATACGTTGCTTTCTAGTTTTCAGGGCGCTTTTGAGTAAATCTTGTTGTGTCAAGCACATCGCCTCCTAATAGTATTTTAGCTTATATTTTAAACGATGATATCATATGATTATTAACAAAACGTTTATATTACACTCAAAATACTACTATTAGGTTAAAAATACGGTTGTTAAACTTTTTAAGCCGGAGCTTTTGAATTGTTAAGCCGGAGCTTTTGAATTGTTAAGCCATTAGCTTTAGATCTTTTAAGCCGTAAGCTTTTGAATTGTTAAGCCGGTGTATGGATGTCAATCTTCCAGCCGGTGAGCTTTGCGGCAGCTCTTGCCGTCTGTCCGCCCTTTCCAATTGCAAGGGAGAACTGGGATTCAGGAACTGTAACAACAGCTTCTTTTTTATCAGGACTAAGGGTAATTGAGAGCACCTCAGCCGGTGCAAGAGAATTTTTGATAAATTCTGACGGATCGTCTGAATATCTTATTATATCAACTTTTTCACCCTTAACTTCATTTATGAGTTCAGATATTCTCGAACTGTTTTCACCGATGCAGGAACCTACCGGGTCAACCTTGGGATCTTTGGATGATACTGCTATCTTGGTTCTTATTCCAGGTTCTCGGTATATCCTTACTATACTGACTATATCTTCCTCTATCTCAGGAACTATAGTTTTAAGCAGTTCTTTTATAAATTCAGGAACAGTACGTGAAACTATTATTCTCGGGCCTTTTGATGTATACTGAACATCTTTGATGTATACCTTAACAAGATCCCCCTGCTTCATAGACTCGTTAGGTATCATATCCTTGACAGGAAGCTTGGTTTCAAGCTTTCCTATCCTTATGTCTGCCCCGTCAGGAGATACTTTAGATACTTCAGCATTTGTTATCTTATCCTTTAACGGGACATATTTTTCAAAAAGAGTATTTTTCTCCAACTCTTTTATATTCTGCATTATTACCTGTTTTGCCGTCTGAGTAGCAATTCTGTTAAAGTCCTTTTTAGGATTGATTTTTTTACGTATTTCGCCTCCCAAAACAGCTTTTGGATCCATTTTTAAAGCATCTTCCAAAGATATTTCTTCATTTGGATCGTTTACGGTCTCTGTTATTTTCCATATCTGAAAAACGTTAAGGGCAGTGAGACTTTTATCTAAAAGTACTTCCACGTTTTTGGTTCCATAGTTCTTTTTGTAGGCACTTGTTATGGATTTTTGAATTATATTGATAAGTGCATCCTTACTTATTCCTTTTTCTTTTTCAAAAGCATCCAGAGCTTCAAGCAAGTTGATATTCACAGTTCCACCTCCATCACTTTTATTTTAAATAATTATAAGTCTATTTCGAGATTAGCTTTTTTTACCTTTGAAAAATCAAATGTGAATACTTTTTTGCTATCGGATTCAAGGATACTTACGGTATCGTCCCGAACATCTTGAATATAACCCTTGAGTACGGTTCTGTTTTCTAAAGGTTCTTTAAGGATAAATTTGGCCAGCCTGCCTTTAAACCTTAAGCATTCGTTTATATCTCTTAATGGTCTGTCAAGTCCGGGAGAACTTACGATTAGGTCGTACTTCATTTCAAAAGGATCATTTTCCTCAAGCCAAGGATCAATTTTCTTGGAGAAGCTTTCACACTCGTCTATTCCTATATAGCTTTCAAGACTGTCTATTATTATTTCAAGTATGATTTTGTTTTTTTTCTGAGTTATTACAATATCAAAAATTATCAGTCCCAACTCCTGTGCAAAGGACTGAGCAGCCTGAAAAATATCTTTCTTAAGATCTTTCATTTTATACTCCTCCGGTTTACTCTAAAATAAACTTCGAGGGCGGAAAAATAGGCCCTCGACAAAGAGTAAGTTTATATATTATTAGTTGCATTATAGCATAAATAGATTTAAATTGCAAGCATATTCTAAGTTTTTTATGGTAAAATTAATACCGTAATTGAAATTTTTATAATGGGAGGAACATATGAAAAAACTTGTATTTACAGTCATTCTTATGTCGTTGTTTGCAGTAATGTCCTTTTCCCAGGATGTTGCTTTTTTGGTAAGGAAGGAAGACGGTAAGGTAATGGATCAATATAAGGTTAGTCTGGAAGAGGCTATGGGGGAGTACTATAATAATCTTTTGGATATAAGACAGAGCGATCCCGGTTATGATACATTTTTAAACATGCCTCAGAATCTTTATTATACCATAGGTAGTCTTGCGGATTTTCTCATAATACAGTACTATCTTGATGAAAAGGGTATTTTGGTGGATATGGACTCTGTTATGAGCCAGACCAAAGAACTCTACGATTCATATATGACAAACGATATGTATAGGGATTACCTGACCAGCGTTTTTGAAAACGAGAATAATTTTTATTCTTATGTCAAGGGTATATTTGTGAAGGATGCTCTTATAGGTTCTTTAAGAAATCAGTTTACCGATATTTCAAAAGACAGGGTTCTTAATTACATTACTAATAACTTCAACAACCTTGTTCTTGAGTTCTCGACAGAGTCAGAAACCTATGATACACCTGAATCAATGATGGAAAGTCCTACAATAGTAGAAAAAATGGTTTTTGACATTGCTACAAATGACCTTGTTGAATGGTTCAGCATCTATAGAACCAAGTTTGATTTTGCAGTGAATTACAAACCGCTTGAACTTGAAGAAAAACTTCAGAAAACAGTTGATATGAACGAAAAGATACAGCTTGAAGAGGAGTACAGAGAAAAGATAATGACTGCGGAAAAGATTCCTCAGGAGTGGCTTATTTCATACTCTATGCTTGCCGATCAGGTGACAACCGATAAAAAAACTATTTTGCAAGAGATAGACTTATACACTCAACTCAAAACTGCCTATCCTGAAGAATCAAAGATGACTCCCGAGCAGATTGATTCCTTAGTGGCCGGTATCGTAGAGGAACAGTCCACAGCTGCCTCAACCGAAGTTAGTGAAAAGCTTATGCAGAAAGAGAACGATCTTAGGAATCTTGCATATCTGGTATACTACTACAACGGACTTTCGGATTCGCAGATACAGGCACTGAAAACAGACAGTGAAAATAAAATAAGTGAAATAGAATCTTTTCATCTAACTGCTCTGAAAAATCTTTACAAGTTTAACCCTGACAACGGAAACCTT
>CALMRR010000354.1 GCA_937871925.1 uncultured Petrotoga sp. | reverse complement strand
GTTATGCTGGATCTTGAGCAGCATGATCTTGGTTTTAAGCTTGAGCAGTCCAGTAAGGAGTTCAGGGGACTTTCACATAAAGAGATAGGTGATCAAACAGAAGCAATAGCTTTTCTGTCGGAGACTCCCAATCCCGGACAGGATTACGGGGATTATGACGGTTGGTCAAGGCAGGGTCTTGCAGATGTTATAAATGATGCCCAGTATCCTTTGAGTCACAGAGTAGCTGTACAGGTTGAGACATTCAGGCTTTTGTGCGATTACCTTCCTATGTTCTATGAAAAGGAGATAATTATTCAAAATATACCTTCATACGATGAAATATCCGATAATCTTTTCGGATTTTACAACTGAGCAGTGATATGATGGAGTGGTTAGTTTTTTTGATAATGATAGGAGTTTTTCTGCTTCTGACATTTAAAAAAGTTCCTATAGGTCTTGCGCTTGCCGCAAGTGCTATTGTGGCCATGCCTATTTCAGGCATGGGTTTTTCTTTGGCAAAGATATTTGAAGGTGCATTTGGATACTTTGATGCAATAATGGTTATTGCAGCTGCTATGATATTTATGAATTCAATAAACGAGTCAGGTATGCTGGAAAATCTTGCTAATGCAATAGTAAGAAGATTCTACAACAGACCGCTGTTTCTTATGGTTCTTATGACTCTGTTTATAATGAGTGCGGGTATGATAACAGGTTCTTCAATAGCAGCCGTTCTGACCACCGGAGCGATCGCATCGCCTGTTCTGCTTAAGATGGGTCTGAGTAAAAACAGGGCTATGGGGATTGTTGCCATGTCTTCGGTATTCGGTATGATTGCCCCCCCTGTTAACATACCTGTTATGATAATAGGGCAGGGAGTAGATATGCCATACATGGGCTTTACGACACCTCTTTTATGGATAACTATACCTTTAGCTCTTTTTACAACGCTCTTTCTTTGTCGAAAAGAGCTTAAGCCGATACAGAAAAAGGATGTAGTCTTTGTAAGAGCATCATTTTGGGTATATACTCCGCTTGTTGTTCTTATACTTTTATTGGTTCTTGAGAGTGCAAGGGTAATTCCTTCATTGGGTATGCCTCTTATTTTCATGGTATCATCGCTTTTTTCACTTATCGGAGCCAAAAAGTACAACTATTTCAAAATGAGTGTAAAAGCTATTTCAAGCGGTCTTTCCATAATGTCGATACTTATAGGTGTAGGAATGTTTATACAGGTGATGACTATGACCGGAGTTCGTGGTTTTATAGTAAGTTCGCTGATAAATCTTCCTAACTACATGCTTTATTTTACGGTTGGTTTAGGTGTTCCTCTTTTTGGTGCAGTATCGTGTTATGGTTCGGCTTCTGTACTTGGAGTACCTTTCCTTCTTGCTT
>CALMRR010000353.1 GCA_937871925.1 uncultured Petrotoga sp. | reverse complement strand
ATTTCGTACACAAAAAAAACAGTTAATCCTATAAAGAAAAAGAGAACAATTATATGTCTTAATTTTATGGAACTATTTCTTTTGACTTTTTTAGGAGTATTGCTTATATAGATATACGGCATTGGTTATCCTTTCAGTCCGCTTCTTGCTATACCCTCAACAAAGTATCTTTGCAAGAATATAAAAATTATGACTACTGGGAGTATTGAGAAAGTCGATGCTGCCATAAGAAGGTTATACTTTGTTCCTGCATCGGTTGTAAATGTCTGAAGACCAACAGCTAAAGTACGCATTTCAGGACTCTTTGTTACTATAAGTACCCAAAGAAAAGCATTCCAGCTTCCAACAAACTTCAATAGACCACCAGTAAGAATTGAAGGCTTACTTAATGGCACCATTACAGTCCATAAAAACCTCCAACTTGAAGAACCATCTATCTTTGCAGCATCCCACAAATCATTGGGCAGTGAAATAAACTGCTGTCGTAGTAGAAATATTTCAAAAACACTTACTACCCATGGAACTATAAGAGCGTAATACAAATCAACCCATTGAAATTTGCTTATAGTAATGTAGTTAGGCACAAGCATTACTTCTCCAGGAATCATCATAGTAGACAGAAAAAGTGAAAATATAATGTTTTTCCCATAAAACTCAAGCTTAGCAAAGGCAAAGGCTGCCATTGCCGCAAGTATAATTTCAAAAAAAGTAGTAAGTAATGCCATAAAAATGGTGTTTAAGTAATATCTGGAAAATGGTGCTGCATTCCAAGCTATAACATAGCTTTGAAAAATATTTTTAAAAACCTCTCCAAAAGTAAAAGTGACTTTTACCAACGGTTTTTCTTCCAAAAACCAAGTAGATAAAACATTGTCAGTTATTATTTCTATTATAGAATTATTCTTATATCGTATTGTCTTGACAAATGATGGTGCTTGAAGTATATCAACTGTAGATACCGAATCAGCATAAAATTTTCCAAATCTACTAAAGATACTGTCATACTCACGTCTTTTTTGGGCAAGTTCAAATAAATCCTCTTTCTTATTATCATCAAAAGATTCATACAGCTTAAGTTCATTTTCCCCCAGGTAATTCTCAAACTCATTCTCATCAGGAGAAAGCTTTGCAATGTCAAGCACAAGACTTATACATGCAGAAAGATCTGACGGTTGTGACGATAGCTTGATTCTGATATTATCGGTCATTTCTTTTTCCATCTGAAGGATAACTATATCTTTTATCTCCAAAATATTATCCTTTGTAAGTAACCTGCTTACCTCATCTTTAAAAAAATCAGGAAAGTCCGCTTGTTTAATATCTGCTGCAAAATTTTCATACATCTTATCTTTTTGCGCAACTTTAAAAATTATACTCTGTCCCGAGAATTTTTCAGACTGTACTTTTTTAAAAGAATTGGTAAAATAGGTTAGAAATTCCAGTGTATTGACGTTTTTAACCACTGGATTATAGAATTGGTTCAACATTATTTGGTTGTTCTTTGAAAGAATCGGATCATCATATGCATTTATCAAAGATGCAAAATCGAGCAAAAGAGTTTTCAATGCTGATGCATCATCAATACTAAGCATTTCAGAACCTTTATAATTGTTATCCAAAATATTTTTTATTTCAATGAGTTTTTCTTTAAGTAAAGCCAGATCAGAAGAAAAAACTTCTTTTTTAGCCATAACTTCGGTTATCTCTTGTGAAGACATACTGTCAGATATTCTAAAAGCAACAAGTTTATCTATATTTCCCTCATTCAATCTGTTGATATACGTTATCATCTTAGAAATATCAGAAGATATAAGTCTTGCCATAACAATTTTTTTATAGTATCCGTCATCTGGAGAAAAAAGATTGAAGTATAGCTCTTCAAAAAAACCAGGAGTGTTTTCTCCAACAGCAAAAAAAGCAGCCAGGTCATCTCTTACCTGAGTGTTGGATATATAATCATCCATCTGCTGTAAAATAATTCCAAGACTTTCAGAAGAACTGTAATCTATTGTATCAAACTTAAGCTCGAACTTTCCTCTGTAGACAGGATCATCGTTTATATAATAGACTAGCTTATTACTTTCAAAAGGATCCTCTGAAGAAACAGCACGGAACTCTGCCAGATTGAAGTTCCCTTTTCCAGAAACATTTGATCTTGAAGTTTGAACATTCAGCTGACGAGAAGAATAAAAATTTTTCGATGTCCATTTTGGAGGCCAGTCATTAACTTCTCCTTCTGATTTAAAAGAAGTTATAATCATCCATGCAAAAGGAAGAATCATTATAAGTGCCCCGGCAGCCGTTAGAAGATATATTGCTACTGTAACAAAAGTTTTCCAAAATTTATTATATGTCATTATTTACCTCCGTTTACTAAGAATCATAATGAACTTTGTTTTTCCCGGCAGCCATCTGAACAAATGTAAAAAGAAGAATTATACCAAAAAGAACATATGCTGCAGCACTTGCTTCTCCCATTCTTTGTTCATTGTAGAACTTATCGTAAACATAATAAACAACTGTAAGTCCAGAGTTATTGTATGGTCCCGGAAGTCCGGAGTAAAGAACAAATATTTCCGAAAAAACTTTGAATGCGCCTATCATAGATACAATAAGAATAAAAAAAGTTGTAGGTGATAGTAAAGGCCAAGTTATATACTTAAGCTTGTGCCATCCGCTTGCACCATCAACATCAGCCGCTTCATAATATGATTTGTCAATGCTTTGAAGGCCTGAAAGAAATATTACTGCATAGTATCCAATAAGTTTCCATACCGAAATAATTGCAACTGTTGGTATGGTCCAATTTTCATTTTTTAGCCACTGTATCCTTTCAACACCGAAAAATGATAAAAAATAGTTCAGAAGTCCATTATCATTAAAAATCCATTGAAAAACCAACGAAACTGCTACCACACTCGTAACAAAAGGTATAAAGTACAACGTTCGAAAAAACGATTTACCCTTTACACTTTTGTTCAACAACAAAGCTATTATTAAAGCTAAAAAGATTGTTATAGGTGTCGAGAGAATAACATAATGGGAAGTATTCCAGATTGACTTTATAAAATCGGACTGCTCCTTGGCAAGACTAAGATAGTTTATTATTTCAGGGATTCCTATTTTAAAACAAGCAAAATAAAACACAAAGAAAAGTATAAGCCTTCCCATAAGTCTGTCAGAAGAACCTTCTATAAACTTCATTGCTGCCAAAACAGTATAAACACAAAGCATTGCCATAGATACTACTATTATTACACCCATAGGAACAAATCTGCCAAAAATAACAAAAGCAAGACCAACTGCTGTCATAACAAACATAAGCTTTGTATACTTTTTATCTTTAATCTTTTTTAAATCAAAAATCACATGCATTAAAAATATAAACGTCATCAAGACAAGGACTGTATTAAAAAAAGCCGTGTTAAAGCTTGCTTCTATACCATTTCTTAATGTAAAAAGCTTCTGATAATTTTCAATTCCGTTAAACATAGGATTTTGCTGATTCTTAAAATCCCATTTAAAAAAGCTAAGAACAAAAGAGTATACTATAGGATAAAAAACGAAAATTCCTAACACCACAAAAGAAGGAAGAAGATAAAGATACGCCGTCACACTCTCACTATACTTCCGCCAATTTCTTGGTTTTAGAAATGGCTTAACTATCTTTTTTGACAAAAGAAGAATCAACACTATAAAGACAGATATAATTCCTATAAGAATTTCTGCTGGAAATTTCATCTTACCCCTCCTGATTCTAAACAGAACATCTCTTGGATATTTGTAATAACTTTTCTTTTATGGTTTTAAAATCTTCTCTTTCATCTACTTCTTGCTTCAAAAAGCTGTTTATGCTGTTTATTTCTGAAATAGCCACATCTATCTTCTTATTCATACCAGATTTATATGCGCCAACCTCTATGAGATCCTTGGCTTCACGATATGTCGATATTATCTCTTTAACAACTCTGCCTGCCTTAAGATGAGCACTGTCAACCACCGAACTCATAAGTCTGCTAACACTTCCAAGAAGCTCTATCGCAGGGTAATGTCCTGCATCGGCCATCTTCCTGGAAAGCACTATATGTCCATCAACGATACCTCTTACTGTATCTCCTATCGGATCATTCATATCATCAGCTTCAACCAGTACCGTGTATATAGCTGTCATGGTCCCTTTGTCAGAATTTCCCGCTCTCTCCAAAACTTTAGGCAGATTACCAAAAACACTTGGAGTATATCCCCTTGTAGCCGGTGGCTCGCCTATTGAAAGTCCTATTTCTCTCTGAGCCATTGCCCATCGGGTTAGAGAATCAACCATAAGAAGAACATTATATCCTTTATCCCTAAAATATTCAGATATAGCCGTAGCTGTATAAAGAGCCTTTACTCGTACTAAGGCAGGTTGATCTGAAGTGGAGACAAGTACAACAGACTTTTTAAGTCCTTCTTCTCCTAAGTCTCTTTCAATAAACTCTCTAACTTCTCGTCCACGTTCGCCTATAAGACCTATAACGTTAATATCGGCTTCCGTGTTCCTTGCAATCATACCAAGCAGAGTACTTTTACCCACTCCGCTACCTGCCATAATCGCAATTCTCTGCCCTTTGCCAAGAGTTAGCAAACCATCAATCGCACGTACCCCAACTGAAAGCGGTTGCTCTATTTTTTTCCTTATAAGCGGATTAGGAGGCGGTGAGTATATAGGTATCTCATCTTTAAATATGGCTCCTGAACTGTCCATAGGTCTTCCTATTCCGTCAAGTACATGTCCTAGTATACTCTGATCGGCCTTAAGTGAAACTTTCTTATCTAGCTTTTTCACTGGCGCTCCAACATAAAGACCGTTTATTTCATCAAACGGCATTAACAATGTTTTATTATCTGAAAATCCTACCATCTCGCATAAGGCGGTATTACCATCCTTCAGTTTTATACCGCAAAGATCCCCTATGGAAGCATCTGGTCCTATTGCTTCGATAGTCATTCCAACTATCCGAGATACTTTTCCGCTAAGACCTATCAAAGGTAACTTATCAAGTTTTCCATAATAATTACTCTTAAATCTGCTAAAATTACTTGGTTTCATTTTTGCTTTCCTCAAAAATCTTCATCATATCTTCTATATAGCTTTGAGCAGATACATCAAAAACCCCGTACTCAGTATCGACAAAAATTTCATTATCAGACAGAGAATTATCAGTTTTTATACTTTTAACAGAAGATTCTCCAAGAAATTCTTTTGCATTTTCAAATGTTCTTTCATTCATTCGCATACTAAAGCTATTAAAACTGCTCAGACGATTTTTAAGTTCTGAAATTATCGTTTTCATCCATGCAGGATTTTCCAAAATCTCCTGTTTAAGAAATTTAAGGTTCAATTTCTTAAAAGCTTCTATAAGAGAGTCTTCTAAAAGTTTCTCATAGTTTGCTGTATACTCATAAAGACTTTTTTTTGCATTTTCTATTATAACAGAAAACTCTCTACTTTTCTGTTCCACATTCTGTTTGTAATAAAGATCAGCTTGCTTTTTTCCTTCCTCAACTATAGCTATAGATTGCTGGTTAGCTTTTTTTATTATCTCTTCCGATCTTTTGTTAGCCTGTGAAATAATTTCCTTGGCTTTCTCCTCTGTTTCCATTAATATATGATTAACTTGCTGATCCAACAAAAGATTCTGCTGATCATTTTCAGCAGAAAGAATTTCTTCCTCTATTTTTTTGGAATTTATGTCCAGCTTTGAGTCAAGGACTACATACTTATTTTTGATTACTTTCTTATTATACAATCAATTCCTCTCCTCCGCCGCTTCCTATTATTATCTCTCCCGATTCTTCAAGTCTTCTTATAGTGGCGACTATCTTCTGCTGAGCCTCATCAACATCTCGAACTCTTACAGGTCCCATATAGTCAAGCTCTTCTTGTACAATCTGACTTGAACGCTTGGACATATTTTTAAATATAGTCAACTTAACTTCTTCAGAAGCTCCCTTTAGAGCAATAGTAAGATCTTTATTATCTATTTCTCTTATTATTCTCTGAATAGATCTGTCATCAAGTTTTACTATATCCTCAAATACAAACATTCTCTTTCGTATTTCTTCCGAAAGCTTTGGATCTCTTTCAGAAAGTCTGTCGAATATATTTTTACTTACAACCCTATCAATATTATTCATTATTTCTGCAGCTGTCTCTATTCCTCCAACCTGAGAAAATGTCTGTGTAGCAAAAGAAGAAAGTCTGTCTTTCATCTTGGTTTCAACATCTTTCACAACATCAGGAGTCGCTGAATTCATTATGGAAATTCTTTTAACAACTTCTACCTGAAGACTTTCATTAAGGTTGGTTATTACCTGTGAGGCTATAGCTGGACTCAAATAACATAGTACAAGGGCAATAGTCTGCGGATGTTCATTCTGAAGCACATTGACCATCTGGGCAACATCAATCCTCCTAAGAAAATCAAAAGGCCTCACTTGCAAGCTTGAAACAAGCTTTTCTATTATTTCAATTGCTTTTTCGGGTCCGAAAGCATCCTCAAGAAGCTTGCGGGCATAGTCTATTCCACCCTTATTTATGAATTCTTTTATCTTAGCAAACTCAAAAAACTCGGAACTCACAGAGTTCTTCAAACTTTCCTCTATCTTTCCTAGATTGGCAATTTCCAATGTGAGCTGCTCAACATCGGAATCGGGAAGTTTTTTGAGGATGGTTGCAGCTCTGTCCGATCCCATTAAGACCAGCAGCACAGCAGCTTTCTTTACACCTGTAATATCTTCGTTTTTAGCCACTGTAATCACCTCATTGTGTATTTATCCAAATCTTAATTATCTCAACAACGTCATTAGGTCTCGAATCGACTATAGCTTCAAGTCTCTTCTGCATTTCCTGGCTTGGAGAAAGTTCTACAGGCTCCTCTTTAACCTCTCCAACAACTTCTTTCACACGTTCTTCAAGCTTCTTTTTCCTCTCTTCTATCAGAGTATAGGTTTTCTTTCTGCGCATATATAATAAAGCAACATACAAAAGGAAAAGCAACATTACAATAGCAACCATTATAAGTATAACGTAGGTTATCAGTTTCCTTCTTCTAAGGTTCTCTGCTTCAATCTTACTCTTTTCATTATCCATTTCCCTGTTAAAAGTAAGAGAAAGAACGCTTATATTATCCTGTCCGGATCCTGTTGCAGTGGTTATAGATGATTTAATATTTTTTATGATATCCTCGGTTTCAGTTACTCCGGATTTTAAGAAATCGATATATATTGTAAAACTTTTCTTAGCAATTTCTCCTGTTCTATCATCAATAGTTTTTTTGTAAATTTCGTTTATATCATAATTCGTTATTACTTTCGATTTGGAGTATCCAGTATTCTGATCAGAGCTTTGTGTCTGATAATCATACGGAGGAATATTTGATGTCGTTCCCGGTGCTCCGCTGTTGTTAGAAGAGTTTATAGTCTGTTCGCTCTCCTGCTGCTGACTGAGTATAATACCGCTAGACTTGTTTACAGGTTCAACAGTTCTTTCCTCCTGTTCAAGTTTCTGCCAGTTAAGTTCGACATCAGACATGACTACAACATTTCCGAATCCAAAAACGGTTTGCATGGTCTGTTGTATTTTTTTTGTGTAGTAAGATTCTATCATCTGCTTCATCTGGAATTTAGTGTTGGCTGATCCTATATCATCATTGTATATAGAGGAGCTAAGATCGCGAGAATAGTTATCAACAACTCTTACATTTTTGGGTTCAAGCCCTTGAACAGCACCTGAAATAAGTTCTACAATACCTTTTACCTGCTCCTGACTTATTTGAGCACCTGTTGCAAGCGATATCATTACAGAAGCCTTCGGAATGGCATTATCTCCAACTGTATAGTATGTTTTAGGAGGAATAACAAGATGCACTCTGGCAAAAGAAACACCAGTTATAGCTGATATAGATCTTTCAAGCTCTCCTTCAAGTGCTATCTGATAATTTACCTGTTTATCAAAACTAGTAGCACCAAATCCCTGGTTCTGCAAAAGCTCATACCCTCTGGAATTATTACCAAGCACTCCTTCTGAAGCCAGCTTCATCCTTAACTCATACTTTTGGCTATTTGAAACATATATGCTCCCATTCGGACCGGCCTTATACCTTACACCCTGTTCATCAAGCTTTGCTATAACCTGCCCCGCCTGAGTCTCATTAAGACCACTTACCAAAAGTGTATAGTGTGGTAGTGATATAACAACAAAAAGAATTATCATAACTACAATTAATGATAGTGCATATATTGTATATGTAATTTTCTTCTTTTTTTCGAGGTTTTTCCACCAGTCAAGAATTTTTTTCAAAAATTCTTCCATTTTGTTTTTTCCACCCCTCAGAATATCGATATGTACGAACCGAAAGACTTTTTAAGAAGGTCAAATGTCACTGATACCTTGAAATCATTAAACTTCATCCCTGCAGCAACTATTGCCGAAGAATTCTTCAGTTTAAGACAGTAGAAAAATTCTTTATACTCTTCTTTAAACGTAAAAGAACTCTCTTCTCCTAACTTTACAATAAGACTCCTCCAGGGAAAACCCAATCTGAGTATATAATCTCCATTTTTAAATCCACTGTCTTCAAAAGTCAAACCGGTTCCAAAAGCTATCACTGTACGCGGAAAATATAGGACCGAGGAGTTTAACTCATAGTCAAGCATAAAGCTATCGTTCTTTTTGTTTATATATATATCAGAATAATTATAAAACTCGAACTTCATATAAGCTGCAGAGTTATAAAAATGTGTCTTTAAAATAGTCCCATTTTCAAAACTTATACTAACACCAAATACAGAAGGTGATTCAAGCATTATGCTCTTATATTTTTTTTGACTAGATTTAACCTGATTATAATATTGATCACCAGTTATAGACATTCCTTGACGCTGTATACTCCCTGGACCATCATGATATGCCGCTATCTGCTTTTTTTCATCATTAAAAAGCCTTCTGAGATATCCATGATACTCCAGCGCTCCCTTTAAATTATCATATGGGTCGAATAAATTTTCAATATGCATGTCAGAGGCTGTCTGGTACTTAATCTGCATCAACCCTAAGGCTTTAGAACTGGAGATAGCATGGGTATAAAAATCAGATTCCACATCGATTTGGCCACCAATCATGCTTCTTTCCTGAGACCAAACTGCCTTTAAAAACTCAGAAGAAGACATAATAGGGTATTTTGATACCACAAAAAAATCAGCATCGATAGATTGTGCCGTATCAAAAAAATAATCAAAATAAATGCGTGGTTTCAAAAACAGCTTAGCAAAATCATTTTCAAAACCTGAGGCTATGCTCTGAAAAAAAATTAAAACAAAGAAGATCAATATGTACGGCCCGTTTTTCTTTATCATAATCAATGAAAATGTTCCGGAACTATCCGGAACAAAATTATATACTCTTAACCACTTCCATAATTATCTGTGCAATCTTTTTTCCTGTACTATTAGCAACATCTATAACCTGCTGAGCGGTAAGAGGCTGTAAGTCTTCAGCAATGGCCATATCTGTTATACAGGATATTCCAAGTACCTTTATACCAGCATGTCTTGCAACTATGACTTCTGGAATTGTCGACATTCCCACAAGATCTGCTCCAAACTCCCTCATCATTCTAAGTTCTGCAGGTGTTTCAAAAGTAGGACCGGTTATGCCTAAATAGACACCTTTAAAAATATTTATGCCCAATCTCTTGGCAGCCTTTTCCGCTTCTTCAATGAGATCTTTTGAATAACATTCACTCATATCAGGAAATCTTGGGCCCCATTGTTCATTATTAGGACCAACAAGAGGATTATCGCCAAAAAAATTTATATGATCAGTGATTATGCAAGGATTAGCTTTTTGAAACTCAGGATTGAGACCACCTGCAGCATTAGTAACAAAAAGATACTTTACTCCAAGCATCTGCATAACTCTTATAGGAAAAGTTACCTCTTTCATGGAATAGCCTTCGTAATAATGAAATCGTCCATTCATCAAAACAACATTTCTCCCGTGCATCTTCCCAAAAATAAGTTGACCTTTATGACCAGGTGCAGTTGATACGGAAAATCCGGGTATTTCAGCATAATCTATCTCTTGAGGGATCTCAACGCTTTGAGCAATTGAGCTGAGCCCAGAACCAAGTATTATACATATTTCAGGCAGGCATCCAGTTTTTTCTTTAATATAGTCAACCGCTTGGTTTACCTTCAGTGTATATCCGGCCATATCAAACATATCTTACCTCCTAAAAGTTTATATACAAATTATACCATATTTTTTATTTTTTAAGTCACACTTGTTATTTAAAAAATATTTCTTTTTGGTAAAATATAATAATATACTTCATCCTTTACAGCTTTTTGATTTATTATTCAAGATACCCTATATATGGAAGATTTCTATATTTTTCATCATAATCAAGACCGTAGCCAATTATAAAATAATCTCCTATATCAAAACCTGGGAATCTTACGTCTATACCATTCTGGTTCTGGCTCTTTACAACAAGCGATGCAATCTCTATAGATGCCGGATTTTGTTTTTCAAGGTACTTTATAATATAGCGCAATGTAGCCCCCGTATCGACTATATCTTCTACTATGAGCACATGTTTATCTTCTAAAGATTCTTCAAGCCAACTCTTTACTTTTATACGACCGGTAGTAGACTTTCCAGAATAGCTTGAAACCTGTATAAAATTGTAAATAACATCCATATCAATATTTTTTACAAGATCACTATAAAAGTTTACTGAGCCTTTAAGAACGCAGACACCGAAAAGCTCGTTTGTCTTAGGCTTATAATAGTCAGATATAGCTTTTCCAAGCTCTCTGACCTTATTATCCAGCTGTTCTTTGGAAATAAGTGTTTTAAGTTCCATAGCTTCCTCCTAATAAAATAATCATTTTTTTGTCCTGACCGATATTTCGCCAGCAAAAAAATTCTTCACATTATAGTTTTCATCAAGAATTTCTAAGTAATCCGGATTAATAGAACTTATTTCTGCATAAAAAGGAGAACCATCTACAGGAATGATTTCTACTGAGTCACCGACCTTTATATTTAGAGCATTTATCCACTTTTTAGTAATCACAGAAACTGATTTGTCTTTTAGATACTTCAGATAGTAGCGATAATAAGCAATATGATTTATTCTGCTCAAAAGCTTGGAAAGATTGGCTTGCTTTGACGTATATTCAATCAATGACGTGGCTTTTGCGTTTAATTCTTCCGGAATACAGTTATTAACATTTATCCCAACACCAACTATTATTGCTTCTGGATTTTTACCGGCATAAACTGCTTCGCTAAGTATACCACATATTTTTTTGTCTCCAACCAGTACATCATTTGGCCACTTAATCTGAGCTTGAATATCGTATTCTTTTAGAATATCATAAACGGTAAGACTATAAAGTCTTACATAATGCCACGGATTCACAGGACGTTTTTTAGGTTTAAAAAGCACAGAAAACCATAATCCTCCAGAATTAGAACTCCAAAAACTTCCTTTTCGCCCATAAGCATTCTGCTGCTGTTTGGCCCAGACAACTGTTTCTGAAGGAAGAACTTGCCAGTTTTCCAAAAGATATTTATTTGTTGAATTCAAAGTATCAAAAAAAATAGTTCTGTCACCAATCACATTTATCAATCCTACATATCATTAAATTACTTTTGGATACTTTTATTATACATGTCTTAATAAGATTTTGCAAATAAAATATCCACTGATCTGTTAATTATATATAAATTTTTGCTATATAATTTTTTGCCTGTCGGTCACACTTACCTTTTAGGCTTTTTAAAGATATTCCAATAGTTGATAATGGTTCATACCAATTTATTTTTAATTTATTAACCGTAAATATACTTGATCATGATATAATATTTTAAAAAAGTTGATAAGCGAGGAAAATAGGAAATATGCGTAATACTATTTTTAGATCTATAAAAACAGAGTATAAGGAAAGATATAAAAGATTTGAATTTTATATATTTCTTTGTTATTTAGCTTTACTCACCATAAGTTTCTTTGCAGTCAAAAGTGCAAATATGAATACAGCTCTTGAGTCTTCATCCTCTAAACACCTTGTTCTTATACTGTTTGGAATTTTTCTTTTTTTCCTCACAATTATTCTCCCTGAAAGGTTTTTAAGGAGATTTATACCAGTACTTTTTTTTCTGACGGTTGCCGCACTGGCATTTGTTTTGGCAGCTCCCAAGATTTCCGGTTCCAGGCGTTGGATAAGTCTCGGTTTTTTTAATTTTCAGCCTTCAGAATACTTTAAGCTGGCAGAGATTCTTTTTCTTTCGGAAGTGCTTGCAGTGAGAAATTCTAAAGTATATTATTTGGCTTGCTTATCAATATTTTTTTCAGCAATCCTTATATATAAGGAACCTGATCTTGGAACAACTCTGATTGTTCTTTCTATGTGGCTTGTAATGACTATTGCTTGTGCCAAGCATGAAAGAATTTGGAAAGGTGCTGTCTGGGGGGCAATCCTTGCTTCTCCGGTAGCTTTTTTTATGATACAGGATTATCAGAGAGATAGAATACTCAGCATATTTTCCCCACAGCAAAACGCTACTGGTGCTGCCTATAATACAATCCAGTCCATGAGAGCTATTGGATCCGGTGGCATATTGGGCAAAGGTTACATGAACGGAAATATGAATCTGGGTAATTTTGTTCCAGAGGATCACACCGATTTTATAATCTCTGTCATAGGAGAAGAGTTTGGCTTTAGGTATATGCTTGATACTTTTTCTGTATGCAGTTATTTTGTACAGACTATACCGCGGATTTAGCCTTAGCTATGATTTTTTCTGGAAGTTTTATTTTCTTGGAAGCAGTTTTCTTATATTTTTTCATGTCTTTGAAAATATAGGGATGAATCTTGGAATAATGCCTGTGACAGGTGTACCTCTTCCATTGATATCTTGGGGAGGAAATCAGATAATAACGTACTCAATATTGCTTGGGTTAGCTACTAAAGGATGCATAGTAAATAAGAATAAAAGACAGGGGTGAAAAAAATGCAGTTAGTTGAATCAGTACCTAATATAAGTGAAGGAAGAGATGAAAAATTAATAAACTTAATTGTCAGAGAAGTAGTTTCTTATAAAAATCTCTGGCTAGTTTCCAAGCTGTCGGATCCATCGTACAATAGAAGTTTTTTTACGATAGTAGGTAGTCCAGACAGCCTTGAAGAATGTCTGTACAATATCTCACGCATAGCTGTGGAAAAAATAGATATGAACTTGCACCGAGGTACACATCCAAGAATAGGAGCAATAGATGTTATTCCTATAGTACCTATTATGAATATTGAAGAAAGGCAGGCTCAAGAAGTTGTTACCTCCCTTTCTTCAAGAATATCAAAGGATTTTGCACTTCCGGTTTTTCTTTATGAAAAATCTGCACGAAAGGAATGTTTTAAAAATATAAACAATATACGAAAAGGTGAGTTTGAAGGATTGACTAAAAAAATGAAGGAACAGGCATTTGAACCTGATTTTGGTCCAAAGACCCCTCATAAGACAGCCGGAGCTACTATAATAGGCTTAAGAGAACCACTGCTCAGCATCAATTTTTCTTTCAGCATATCAGACAGATGGCTCATTGACCAGATAAGAAGAGAAGTTCTGATTGAACTGCCTTGTAGTGTTTTTGTAAGCAGAGATAACTACTCAAAGCGCTTTAGTCTTTCTCTTAACATCAGTGCCAAAGAGTACAGTATGATAGAGGTTTACGATAAAGTAAGAGAGATTGCCGAACATTTTAATTGTTCCATTACAGATGTAGAACTCGCTTCTCCTATCACCAGTTCGATGGCTTTGGGAGCTTTAGCTAAATTGACAGGCGGTCTTAAATCAAACTGCCATACAATAGAACAGTTTATTATTAGCAGCCTTTAAGCTTTAAATCATCTTCACATGATACGAATTTTTCTTATAGGACCATTAAAAAGTAGTTTTATACTGAAAGGTGTAGAGCAGTACAAAAAATGGCTTAGTCCTTATACAAAAAATGAATTGATTGAGCTGGAGCTAAAAAAAAATTTCAGCAAACTTACAAAGGAAGAAGTGGCTGCTTATGACTTTTTAAGGATCGAACCTTTCTTTGAAAAGGATTCAGCTAATATAGTGCTTGATGAGACCGGAATAATGCTTTCTTCTGTTGAATTGAGCCGGAAGATAGTTTTTTGGAACAACTCTTCTAAAAAAAATATTAACTTTTTTGTTGGAGGTCCCTGGGGCCATGATATTAGAGTATATGCAAAAGCGGATATGGTTATATCCTTATCAAAAATGACTTTTACCCACGAGATGGTTGTACTTTTTCTTTACGAACAGATTTATAGAGCCTATAAAATCATTAATAATGAAAAATATCATTATTAAAAGTAAGAGGTGTTTATGCTAGAGATAAAAGATATCTCATATTGTGCAGGAAATAGAAAAATCCTGAATAACGTAAGTTTCACCTTTAAAAAAGATAAAACTTATGCTATTTTAGGAAACAACGGTGTAGGAAAATCCACTCTGGCCCGGATAATAATGGGAACAGAAGGATACAGAAACATTCATACCGGAAAGATTTTTTTTGAAGGAAAAGATATTTCAGAACTGAAAGTTGATCAAAGAGCAAGATCCGGTATAACCATGATATGGCAGGAACCAGCCAGATTTGAAGGAATTTCTGTTCGTGATTATCTTACACTTGGAGGGAAAGAAAACTTATCCGATGAGTCTATTTTAAAAACCCTTTCTTCAGTAGGTCTGAATCATTTCTATTTATTTAGAAAAGTTGATAAGACACTTAGCGGCGGTGAGAGAAAAAGAATTGAACTTGCATCGGTGATGATAATAAAACCGAAAGTGGTTATTTTGGATGAACCAGACTCAGGTATAGATATGATGTCTAACTCCATGATTCTTAACGTTATCGACTTTCTCAGGAGTAACGGTTCAACGGTAATATCCATAACTCACCGAGAAGAGATTGCCATGCTTTCTGATGAGGCTTTACTCCTTTGTGCAGGTGAGATTTATGCCTACGGTTCTCCTCAGTCGGTAAGCAAATCTTATAAAGATATGTGTGACAGCTGTTCACATATCAATATTCCTTTATCGCAATAGGAGGCCTATATGAGAATTGATCCGAACTACTCAAAAGAGTTTGAATATATTGCCAGAGCTTATGAACAGGCAGGCGGAAAAGTTGATTCCCTTCTTACCAAGGACATGGTTTCAATAATAATAAGCGGAGATAAGGTACTAGGAAGAAACAGTATTGAAGGCGTTACAATAGATTATAAAACCGAAGGGACTTCTTTAAAACTATGGATGAAAATTGCAGATAATGTTAAAATATTAAAACCCGTTCATATGTGTGTAGGTTTTCTTGAAAAGTATGGGGAGCAAAATCTTGAATATTTTTTTGATATCGGCTGTAATTCTGAAGTCTCTTTTTTATCCCATTGTTCATTTCCAAACGCCCAGAAGATAAAACATTCTATGGTTTCGCACATTTTGGCACGCAGCGGTTCGAAAGTAGGATATGAGGATGTTCACTTTCATAACGAAGAAGGTTGGGTAGATCTTAACACCGATTATTTGGCTGACGTAGGTACGGGTTCTTCATACTCTACAAGGTTCAGACTCACTAAAACTCGTGTAGGCTCTATGAAAGTTCTTATGAATGTTGATCTAGCACAAGATGCTAAGGCTTTTCTTGAAACCAAGGTGTGGGCAAAGAAAGACGACAAAGTAGATATAAATGAAATTGTCAATCTTAACGGTAAAGGCTCTAGCGGGATAGCTAAAACTTATGTGATTGCACAGGATGAAAGTCAGGCAAAGGTTGTAAATGAGGCCTATGGAAACGCTCCTTACTCCAAAGGACACATTGAATGTACTGAAATAGTAAAAGGAAATGGCGTAGAAGTTTCTACAATACCTATACTTAAAGTTAAAAATGAGTTGGCAGAACTTACTCACGAAGCTTCTGTAGGAAGAATAAACGCTTTGCAACTTGAAACACTTATGGCAAAAGGACTTACAGAAGAAGAAGCTACTGAACTGATAATACGTGGATTTCTAACATAAAATCTTCCTAACAGGAAGATTTTTTTATTCTTATATAGTATAATTTCTTTATATATGGAAAAATATTGGGGTTTATAATGAAAAAAAGATTACTTCTTATACTTTTTCCTTTCTTTTTTATCCTGGGGATGTCTGCGGATACAAAACATCCGTTGGAACTTATTTATATAGACAATCAAGATTACCGGTGGGAGTACTTGTTCTCATCAGAAGAACTTTCATTTTCGGATATTGTCCTTAAAAGCAACTGGCAAAAGTATTCTTCTCCCACATTACCTTTGGTAAAGCCTCTAGATCACAATAAAATTCTTTGGGTGCGCTTTCTCCTTCCTTTTTCCGAATATGAGTACAACTTATTTTCCAATCTTATAATATCTGACTTTCAGGTATTTATCGACCAAAAAGAAGTTTTCAGGTCAGATAATATTGCGGCAGAAATTAAAAACAAAGACACTTATTGGAGAAACCAAATTTTCTTTATACCCTCAGCTGCACAGGGACAGTACATTTATTATAGAATAATTTCTAATACTGCTAATATTGGTTTTTCTGGATATACCGTTATCGGAAAGAAACTTGATATACTTAGAAAGATCATTGTTTTTGATCTGGATAGCCTTATAATAGCTCTTATACTAATGCTATGCGGTATCTCTTTTATTCTGTTTTCTTTCATAAGAAACCAGTATCGTGCCAAGCTCCTTTTTTCGGGAACTTTCTTTTTTCTATTGGCTTTCAGAATTCTTTTTCAGACCAACTCCCTTTCATATATACTACAAAATAGCCTAATAAAAAATGTTCTTAATGATTTTATTCTTTATCTACTCCCTGTATCGGCTATCTTTCTGATCAAGACTTTTTTCAAAAAAAAGTTTTTTCTCTTCAATGTACGGTTCATATTACCTTTTTCTATTATTTCCGTAATTTTGTCTGTTATAAATCTTATTGATCTGATGAATTTTCCTATACTAATAAAGGTTAGATCACACTTTAATTTTTTCTGGTATATTCTTATTATATTTGTCATATCGTCTATAATTTCATACATTTTTTTTATATGTGACAAGAATTTTTCACGAACTTGCTTTCTTTACGGGATTTTCTTTATTTCAATATTTGTTGTGTATGAAATACTAGGGGGGTTCGGATTTGTCCCTTGGCAGCGTACCTACCTTCAGTGGGGTGCATTATTCTTTTCTCTGACAATAATAGTTCTGCTCTTATATGAAATGACCCAAGAAAATATTAGATTGAAACAAAAACTTGACCACACTGTTATTGAAAACAAGAATCTTATAGAAATATATTACCTTGAGACTCAAAAAAACAACGGTTTAAAAAACATCCTAAATGATTATTCAAAAGAAATATTAGATAAACTGGATACGTTTAAATTTGAAAATTCCGGAAAGTATACTTTAACTCTAATAAGAAATTTTATTGAGTATGTATCTCAGATATCAAAAGAAGACGGAACTGATGATTTATATGATTTTAGCCATCTGAAAGAGCTATCTACAATAATAGTAAATATAAAAAAGCACAATAAAAAGACTTTTCAGGAAAGATTAGTTTTCTTTTTTTTAAATATTGATTTTCCGATAATTATTAAAAAAGAAAGTTGGGCTTTGATAAATTTTTTAAACTTCCTTCTGCTTAAAATAACTGACTTTATATATAACTCTAATGTTAATATAACCTATGAGGAAAGCCCGATTAATCATGAACTTATACTTTCACTGCCTTTAAAAAATATTACTAGGCAAAGCGAATTAATGATATGTTTAAATCAAAAAATCGATTTTTTTTCTACAAAAATAATAAATAACCTTTCTATAAGAGCTTCTTCAAAAGATACTTTGGAAATTTGTTTGGCTTTCAATCCTGATATTCTAATGCCCATTAATTTTTATGATTATAGAAAATCATATTACCTTAGGAATAACAATGATTTTAATATATCTGTTCTACACGAGGATAGTCGTGATTGTGATATAGCAAATATCCTTGAAGTTGAGGGATATAATGTCACAATATACAAAACTGTTGGAAAACTATTTTATAACATAAGTTTTCCCGGAAAAGATATTTTTATTTTTATATGTCATTCGACAGATACAATTAAAAAAATTATTTCATCAAACATTATTAACTTACAAGATAACTTTACTTTTTTGATCACCTCACGGACCATTCTGTCAGGATTAACAATAAGCGACTATCTTTTTTTTGATGAGGTATTTATCCAGCCTCTATCTGTTGAAGAACTAATTATTAAAATAATATCTTACGGTTGCATATCTCAACATGGCATAAAAAAAGAAGAAAAGTTATCTTTATTGGATATTAGCCAGAATAATCATTTCAGCGCCATACTAAGTACTATGCCAAGTATATACAGAATAAACAGACAAGATATTGCACAAGAAGGATCATTTCGTATTTCAAAAGAAGTAGAACATGTATTCGCAGTAGAAAATAACACTCAATTCAAAAAGATACTGAATCTTTATTCTTTATTTTTTTCAAATCAGACCGAAGGAGATGCGGCAATAAGAAGTTGCTTCAAAATTCTTCAGGAAATAAAGAAACTGCCTTTCTTAAAGAATACTCCTTTTATAATTTCCGGAAGTGATTTTAACAGCAATATTACTATTTTTAACGCTTTTGCTGAATTATTTACAATACACGAAAAGATTCTCGGTAATGCCTTTAATTACAATTCTAATCTTTTGGTTTCATCAGATATCTTTTTATCTTTAAATGATCCACAGAAGTATAGTTTTAGAATAGCAGACATTTTCTATGAATCGTACACTAAAAGTTTCTCTATTCTTTTTGACTTCTATGATCTTGACGAACCCGATATAAAAAACCTTAAAAATGCCTCAAAGTACTTTTTTGAAAAAGCTTGGAACTCCTATATAAATTATGACTTTATTTCTTGCAGGAAATTCATAAGTGATGCTTACAGTATATATCCCGATGATGCTTTACTAAAACTATATTCAAAGCGATGTGAGTATTTTATTTCTTCTCCACCAAAGAGTTTTTCACAGCTTTTTGAAATCTTTTAACTAATATAATACAGGGCTTAGCCCTGTATTATATTTTGTAAATATGGGAGTATTTCTCTTTTATATATTCCATAAAATGAGATGGATCTGGTTCCTGACCGGTTATCATAGCAAGAAGCTCTTTAGGCTCATATTTTTTTCCATGAACATGAATTTTTTCTCTAAGCCAGTCTAATATGACTTTCAAATCTCCATTGGAAATACTGTCTTTTAGAGATGGAATATCCTTTTTCATCTGATTGTATATCTGGACGGAGTAGACATTTCCAAGCATATAGGAAGGAAAATACCCAAAACTGCCATGAGACCAATGTACATCTTGCAAAATTCCTTCGGAAGCCTTTAAAGGAACGATTCCAAGATACTCCTCCATTTTGGAGTTCCAAATCTGTTCAAGCTCTGAAACTTTTATTCTGTCGTTTATAAGAGCTTCTTCTATCTCAAATCTCATCATTATATGAAGATTATATGTGACTTCATCAGCCTGTGTCCTTATTAGGGATCGCTTAACAGTATTTATGCCTCTATAAAATCTTTCCATGTCAACACTTGAAAGTTCCGGAATGATCTTAATCGTCTCAGGGTAAAAGAACTCCCAAAATTCATGACTGCGTGCCACTATATTTTCCCATAAACGCGACTGAGATTCATGCATGGCCATTGAAGCTCCACTTGAAAGAGGAGTATCAGCAAGTTCTGACGATACTCCCTGTTCATAAAGAGCATGTCCACATTCGTGAACTGTAGAAAAAAATGAATCTGAAAAATCATTATCTCTGTAAAAAGTTGTTATTCTAACATCGTTAGCTCCAATAGAAGTTGTAAAAGGATGCATGGATACATCAAGACGTCCGGCATCATGGTCATAGTTCATCAATCTTAAAACCTTTTCGCTTAACTTTCGCTGAACCTGCCTATCAACTTTCATCTTCAAGAAAGAATAATCATCATCAACCTCTTTTTCTGTTATTTTTTCAACAAACGGGACAAGCTCCTTTTTGAGATAGCTAATAACTTTTTTTACATCATTGCTCTTAAAACCAGGTTCATATTCATCCAGTAGAGCATCGTATCTATTTGTTTCATATCCAATACAGTCTGCCATCTTCTTAGTCAGCAAAAGAACCTCTTGCAGGAAAGGCTGAAAAACGCTGAAATCATCATTGATTTTCGCTTTTTCCCATGCTGCCTGGGCTTTAGAAGAGGCCACTGAAAGCTGTCCGACAAGTTCCGGAGGAATCTTCTTTTGCTTTTCAAAATCTCTCTTCATTACCCTTACCAGAGCTCTGTCATTATCGCTTAACTTCTCCTTTGATTCAGGTAAAGATAGCTCATTTAAAAAGTTCTCCATCTTTTCAGATGTACTCATTTCGAACGCATACGTTGATATTTCACCTATGGCCTGTGCTCTGCTTTCAATGCATTTTTTGGGTGCACCTGTTTCTATATCCCAGCGAATAAGAGATAATGCCTGATAGTAGTACTGAATTTTCTTGACATATTTTTTGAACTCTTCTGCTTTATTCATTTGTTGCACCTCCTTAGCTCCTGTTTATTAAATACTAGCAAATTTTCAACAAATAATCAATAACCCTAATACTAATTTTAAAAGTATCAACACACAAATTTAAAGTATATTGACTGTTTGCGCATGTATAATTATAATTGAAACTTTTAATGCAAAGGAGTATCATATTATGGTATATAATTTTAGGTATAATAAAAAAATACGAGTTTTTTCTGTGATTTTTATTTTCATCGGATTTTTTACTCTTTCATGGTTTTACTCTCTGTTACCCAATGCAGTCAATGGCTGGATCTGCACATTTTTGTTTGCAAGTGTTTTTTTCTATATGCCTTTAAAGTTTTTGCGTTATAAAATTTCTGTTAATACATC
This sequence comes from uncultured Petrotoga sp., assembly GCA_937871925.1. Classification (GTDB taxonomy): domain Bacteria; phylum Thermotogota; class Thermotogae; order Petrotogales; family Petrotogaceae; genus UBA5851. The sequence goes on along the minus strand of CALMRR010000353.1, from coordinate 232 downwards.
AATGAATATTTTGATTTCAGGATTTATGACTTATGCCGCCAAATACGATACTATCCCCATATCCGAAATAGAAGGAATAGTCGAGCAGAAGAGGCATTTTATAATAAAATCAAAGGCAAAGATATTAAAGATCTCAAAAAATATCGAGGATATATATATATATTATTAGAGTTAATCAGGGGGTAAAAAATGAACGGCAGGGGAACGGTAGCATGGGTTAATATTGATAATT
>CALMRR010000352.1 GCA_937871925.1 uncultured Petrotoga sp. | reverse complement strand
AAGCTTTGACATTGGCAAAGGTGAGATATTTGGCTTTCTTGGACCAAGTGGCGCAGGTAAGAGCACAGTTCAAAAAATACTTACTGGACTGTTGAAAAAACAGGAAGGTCATATTTTGATAGAAGGGACTGAAATAGATTTACTAAATAAAGATTTTTTTGAAAAGATAGGTGTTTCTTTTGAGTTGCCAAATTTATATGAAAAACTTACCGGATATGAAAACCTTAAGTATTACGCTGGACTGTTTTCAAGGAAAACTTTTGATCCACTACAGGTACTTTCATGGGTAGGCCTAGAAAACGATGCCCATAAAAAAGCATCAGCTTATTCTAAAGGTATGAAGCAAAGGCTGGTTTTTGCAAGAGCAGTAATAAATGATCCTGAACTGCTTTTCCTGGATGAGCCGATTTCTGGACTTGATCCTGCAACTGCATTATCAGTTAAAAGAGTCATAACAGATTTTAAGGATAGGGGGAAAACCATTTTTCTCACCACTCACAACATGTTTCTGGCCGATGAAATATGCGATAATATAGCGTTCCTTAATGAAGGACAGATTCTGGCAATGGATACACCTAAAAAACTGAAGTTGAAGTACGGAAGCTACTCAGTTAATGTCGAATATCGTAAAGATAAAAAAATTCTAACTGAACTTTTCTTTTTGGATAAGGATGAAGAAAAAAAGAGATTGAAGGAAGTAATAGACGGATATGAAATAATTACTATGCATAGCAGAGAAGCAACGCTTGAAGAGATATTCATAAAGCTGGCAGGAAGGGGGCTAAACTGATGAAACCGTTTTTTAGCCAGTTTATGATTGATCTTATAGTAGCAAGAAGAAATATGTTTTTCATAATTGTTCTTTCCATAGCTTTGCTCTATTCCATGATAGTTAACTTTGTAATTCCTTCCAAAACAGAAGCATACTCCGTTAATTTTTATATCTTAGATGCTTCCGTCAATGAAAAATATAAACAGGCTCTTATGTCTTCAGATTATAAAGCCTTTACAGTTTCAAGCCTTGATTCTATTAAAGAAAGCATGTCAAAAGACAAATCTGCTCTTGGGCTTGTTCTTAAGGATGATGGAATAGAAATAGTATTTCAGGGATATGAATCATTACAGCAGCGAAATATAATAAAAAGTATCTTTTCTGTTTTATATGACACTCTCAACAATCAGAATTCTATTGCAGCCTACAAAACAACCGTACTCAAAAAATCAGCTAAGAAACTGCCTTTAAATATGAAAATGATTCCTGTTTTACTGGCAACAGATATTATAATGCTTGGGTTTATGTTTGTTGCAGCCATGATCTTTCAGGAAAAAAAAGAAGGAGGATTATATGCTTATAGAGTAAGTCCTTGTGGAACTCTTAATTATATTTTATCAAAAGTTATAGTAAACGTTATGATATCTGTTTTGTTTGGAGTTGTTTTTCTTTTTTTCACTTTAGGCTTCAAAACAAATTACTTCTATTTTCTAAGTATGATATTCCTAGGAGCATTTCTTATATCTCTTTTAGGAATTTTTCTTGCCCAGTTCTATAGCTCACTTAATGAATTTATAGTTGTTGCACTTATTTTCAATGCAGTCATGGCTTTACCGGTAGTAAGTTATTTCAATCCGCTCATCGATATACAAATATTAAAGATAATACCGTCTTATTCGTTAATATATGCATCTGATGAAATAATTAGCTCTGTCAAAAGCAGTTACACTCTGAATACCCTCTTGAATCTTTTCATTCAGATAAGTATATTTTTTCCGGCAACATACTTTTCTGTAAGGAAAACTCTAATAAGAAAGGTGATTTTATGAGAATTGTTGCTCTTTCAAAAAAAGATATTTTAAATATAAAAAATGATAAAATGATGATTTTTATGTTTCTTATTCCTTTAGTAATAGCTTTTGCAGTAAGGCTTATGATTCCTTCTATAAGCAGTGGAACAACTAAGATTTTTGTTTCTCAAAATCTTCCGGTAGAATATGAAAAAAAGCTTGCTTCATATTTTGAAGTTATAAAAACTACCGATCGTAAAAATTTTGAAAACTCTATAATGGCTTTTACCGATATACCTGGCATTGATTTTAAAGATAACAGCTTGGAAGTTGTTCTTCAGGGTGATGAAGAACCAGGAATCATTCGCATTCTCAATGCCGTTATACATGACATTGAAAAAGGAAGTCCACAAGTACCTGTAACAGATATAGGTACTAAAAAATCGGGAATATCGGAGCTTATTATTTCAATGATCCTTATCTTTGTCATATCTATATCAGGAGTTCTATGTGGTTTTACCATGGTAGACGATAAAGAAAGCGGAATGATTAATGCACTGGCAGTTTCTCCCGTAAGGCTTTCTGACTACATAACTTCCAAAGTCATAGTGGCTGTCTCCTATTCTATTATAGTATCTTTTTTATCTCAGCTCATAATGACAGGATTTCAGTTCAGCATAAAAAATTATCTCCTTGTTATCTTAAGC
>CALMRR010000351.1 GCA_937871925.1 uncultured Petrotoga sp. | reverse complement strand
TTGTAGTATTTGATTCGTCTCTTTACAGCAAAAAATTTGAAGAGGCAATCGATATTCTGCAGGATAAGTACAACAAAAAAGTTAAAAAGGTATTTCTCACTCATTACCACCCTGATCATTCCTTTGGAGTACTTTTTTCAAAAAGAAATATTGAACTCTTTATGAATTTGGAAACGTTTTACTGCCTTAACTCTATAAAAAAAGAAAGCCTGAAAAGCCTTTCTGATAACTCAGGATCAGACTTTATGAATCTGCAACAGTTACTTACAAAAAAAAAGGTAGAACTTTTCAACGGAAATATTCTTAAATCCTTTAGAAATACTATAATAAACGGTATCTCCGTAGGCGGACATTCAAAAGACAGTACCATATATATTATAAAGCCTGACAAACTGCTTATATCCGGCGATCTTGTTTTTTCTAAGGTACACGCCGAAACTCAAGGGGCAAATATTGACATATGGAAGGATCTGCTTTGCAAACTGGATACTTACGATATAGATTATGTAGTTCCCGGACACGGAACCCCTTCTGGAAAGGAACTGTTGAAGATTCAGTATCAGTATCTTCAGGATTATTGTGACAAAGAAAAAATCAAGAAGCTTTACTCAGGCTACTTACTTTCAGATTTACTTACGGATTTTGAGAAGTAGTTTTCCAGTATTTTTGACGCCTGTGCTTCATCCGGATAGTCAATTTTGTTTATGCTTATCTTTATATTCTTGGTATCATCTGAATTCAGAACATAGAAGCTGTCAAAAACATACACTCCTTTATACGGGGAAAAGAATTTTGCCTTAAACTTCACGTAATCCACACGTGCAAACAGCTGTAAAAAATTTTTGGATTTGGGTTCAAAATAAAAGTTAAGAAAGTTATCTTCAATTTTCTCATAAAAATTGAATTTATCCGGCTGAAAAGCTATAAGTATGCTGTTTAAAATATTTGGTATGCTAGCTGTTATGATGCTTATTTCTTCATAAGCATCCACTTCTTCGTTGTTTTTGGTATAGAAAGTGCCGTTGTATATATCGTACACGTAAAAAATGCCAGAAAAAATTTCTGGCTCTTTTAACTCATAGACAATATACTTTGAATTTATCATATACAGATCGGCTGTTATTGACCTAGGTACCTGTTTAATATTAAACATAACAGAAATATCGGCATGTATGCAGGATTTACCGGAATAGTTTGAAAGATACTCTATAAAGACATTCTGATAAGAAGCCATGCATATACTACAAAAAACTGCAAAACAAATAAATATGAGGGCCTTATGCTTCATTTTATAGTTCTTATCCTCTCTTCAAGAGATACAATCTCAATTATCCTTATACCGAAAGATTCTTCTATTACAACAACTTCACCTCTTGCAATAAGTCTTCCGTTTATATAGACATCCAGAGGTTCTCCTGCAAGCTTGTCCAACTGAACCATCGATCCTTCATAAAGCTGAAGTATTTCTCTCAAAGACATTTTCACTCTTCCCAGTTCAACTGTCAGTTCAAGCGGAACATCCATTAAAAGCTGAAGCTTTGATAAATCTATACTCTCTGTTGCAGGGGAGGGTTGACCCGTTAAAGGACCAAAATTGACTGGATTCACCTTTACCTCACTTCCTTGCATTATGTTTGGATTTGAAAAACCTTGAGGCACTTGATACATAGGCTGCTGAATCGGAACATTGTAATATTGCGTTTGCGGCTGATACTGTTGCTGAGGCTGCTGAATAGGTATCTGCTGCACTGGCTGCTGAACAGGTATCTGCTGTGTTTTCGCCGGCGGTGGCTGAACTGCCGGTGTTTCCGGTCCTTTCATCAAACTTTCTATATGTTTGGCAAAATTCATCGGTATAAACTGCCAAACGGCAGTCGTTGCAATTTCTTTTATTTCCATGCTGAACTTTATACAAATTATCTCAGCTTCGTCATTAGATTCAATAGGAGGAAATTTTGTATCTCCATTATCAAAGTCAAGTATGTTTACAGTCGGTGGGGTGATATCAACCGGCGTTTTTATGAATTCAGCCATC
>CALMRR010000350.1 GCA_937871925.1 uncultured Petrotoga sp. | reverse complement strand
TTTGGTGGAGCCGATGGGATTTGAACCCACGGCCTCTGCCTTGCGAAGGCAGCGCGCTCCCAGCTGTGCCACGACCCCGAATATTATTTTAGAATAAGATTTTTAAAAGACTGTCCGTTTTTTATTTTCTTTCCGAAGATATCGGCTATTGTTTGGCCTATATCTGCAAAGGACTCCCTTGTTCCGATGTTTACATTTTCTTTAATCGGCTTTCCGTAAGCCATAAAAGGTATATACTCTCTTGAGTGGTCTGTTGAAGGGGTTGTAGGATCGCAGCCATGATCAGCACTTATCATAAGAATATCGTCATTTTTCATCTGAGACATTATCGATATAAGCTCTTCATCCCATTTCATAAGGGCATCTGCATAACCCTGAACATCGTTTCTATGTCCGTACTTCATATCAAAATCGACCAGATTGGTAAAGATAAAGCAGTTTTCATTCTTTTCTTTCATATACAAAAGAGTTTTTTCAACCCCATCGGTATTGTCAACGGTTTTAACGTACTCTGAAATACCTCTTTCGGCAAAAATATCGTGTATCTTTCCCACTGCATACACTTTTATTCCAGAATCTGTAAGAACATCAAGTAGTGTTTCCGCAGGCGGTGGAGAAGAAATATCTTTTCTGTTTGAAGTTCTTATATACTCAGGATACCTTCCGACATATGGCCTGGCGATTATTCTTCCGATATTGTATCCCATTTCTTTAAACATTTCATGAGCGATTTTGCAACCATGGTAAAGCTCTTCCAGCGGAATTATTTCTTCGTGAGCAGCAACCTGAAAAACACTGTCTGCGGAAGTATAAACGATCCATGAACCCGTTTTTTCCTGTTCGGGTCCAAGATCCTGGATTATTTTAGTTCCGGAAGCAACGGTATTACCTATAACTTTGCGGTTTGTTCTACGTTCAAACTCATTTATTATATGACTGTCAAAGCCGTTAGGAAAAAAATCAAAGGGTTTTTCAAGATAGATTCCGCACATTTCCCAGTGACCGGTGGTTGTATCTTTACCGTTGTTGTGTTCTTTCAGTTTTCCGTATGCTCCAAGACTTGCCTGCACAGGAAAAACGCCTTGTATAGGATATATGTTTCCCAATCCGAGTTTTTGCATATTGGGCATTCTCAGACCGTTAACTGATCTTGCTATATTTGCCAGAGTATTGGAACCTGTGTCTCCGTATAGCGGAGCATCAGGCATTTCGCCTATTCCGACGCTGTCAAGTATAATAAGAATTACTCTCATACTACTCTCTCACTTTTCTCAGATTAAGGAAGTTAATGACGGTATTTATTTCATCTTTTATGGTTTCAGGATAGACATAACCCTTGAAACCAAGACCTATAAGGAAGGTTTTAAGCACATCGGCAATTATAAAAGACGAGTCTACATTAAATCCGTTGGCTCTCAGCACATCCTTTATAAGCAGTGAAAACTTTTCGTCGATCTCCTGAATCTTTCGTATGGTTACTTTGGATCTGTAAGGGTATGTCATTATCTGGGCAAAAGCAGCCATCTTGTCAGACGGTATGAAAAGCTTGTTAATCTTTTCTTCGATATCCTCTGGCTTTTCAAGTATGGGCTGTATCCATTCCTGAAGTATAAAAGCCGCTGTTTCAATCATGGCACCGTCTTTTGAACCAAAGTAATAGTGTAGTGAAGCAATTGTTAAGCTGGCTTCACTGGCTATTTTTCGGGTTGTGGTTCCACTTATGCTGTTTTCGTTGATTATGCTTATGATTGACTCTATCAGCTCCTGCTGGCGTCTTTCTCTCAGGTCCGGGTTGGGTCTTCTCGCCATAGTCAGTCCCCCTTTGCGTGAGAATCATCTTATGAAATTATTATATCACAGATATTTTTACAAATATAGTACATAAACAAAATGCTTTATTTGATTTTTCAGTGTGTTTATATTATGTTCATATCTTTGAAAAGAGTATATATCATCATGGATAATTAAAAATATGCATGGGAGTTTGAGTAATAAAATTATATCATAAAAGTACAGAAGTGCAAGAATATTTTATCCAAAAAAAATACAGTTAATTCATAATATAAGTTTTTTTAACTATTTTTCCCGAAAAAAATAAGGCCATTATGGCCTGAGATTAAGTGAAATTTCTGACTAATCTTCCAGTTCTTCCAGTTCTTTAAGTATCTCAGATAGCTTATTACTAAAAAAATCTGTTTTTATAATATCTTTAATATCTTCCTTCAGCTCCTGTTTTTCATCTCTTCCTAATATGTCTTTTAAAAGCTTGCAGCTTTTGGCCAGTGAAAGAAGAATGACCGAGCGCTCGTCAATTGATGTGATCTTCTGTAAGGAAATTCGGATATTTTTGTATATATTTTGTACGATAGCTGTATTTTTTATTGTGTATTCCTTCTTCCCA